>NZ_JAHGAH010000759.1:0-722 GCF_030248475.1 Vibrio sp. D173a | reverse complement strand
AGCTCGACTCGGGCGTTGATTACCAAGAAATCGAGACGAATGAGATGTTCATTAAGCCAAAGTCCGGTGTTTATCAATTAACTGTTGGGGCAAACAGCTACCCCATTGTTGTTGCTTTAGATGACAGCAAGCGCTGGTTAACACTGGAGAATAAACTTGAGAACGCACACGTTGTGATAACGCCACCAGAGGTTATCGATAACTGCCCTAGTACTCACGTAAGTTGGCAATGGTTTGATGAAAATTACAACATGTTAGGTTTCAAAGTTCCGATCAAGGCAAAGCAAGTTGCAGTTCCTGAACAAAGCCCAGCAGGAGAAAAGGCCAAGCACCTAAGCGCATCAGTGGAAATGTTCGAGTACCAAGGTGCGATTGAGGTCCAATACGTTCAACGTGTCGCTGTACCTTTCTAGTAAGCGTTTTTATAACTTTGATGATAGCTTGGTGGATAGTTTTGATGGGTCGCTTTGATAGTTCTACGCGATAGAAAATAGAGACATATAGGTGACAAAACACTAACGCATCTTAGATGTAATAGCCGTAATTACTACCACGGAATCTAAACATGCTGAATTTCTACCATAAATTAAATGCTCCATCTTGTGCCATGTTAGCCCTATTCACCGCTTGTACTTTTTCAACAGAGACACAAGCGAGTGGATTTGCACTTCAAGACCACAGTGGTTACAACACCAACAATACTGTTCTAATAAACCCATCAA
>NZ_JAHGAH010000758.1:0-1496 GCF_030248475.1 Vibrio sp. D173a | reverse complement strand
CGAGTAAATAAGAATTCAATTAAACTAAAACTGCCAACGCTGAAGATCAGCAAGCTCACTGAAACCACGGCGGCAGCCTCCATCTGATAACTGCCTAGTAACTGGAATAGATACAAAGGGAGAGTTCTAAAATCGGCACTGCCAAACAGTGCAATGGCACTCAAGTCCCCCATCGACAACATGAAACTTATCGAGAAGGCCTGCGCCATAGGTTTACGCAGAGCTCGCCACTCCACCAGCTTAAACCGGTGCCAACCTTTCATACCTAAACTCGCGCACAAATACTGATATTGCTGGGCAACGTGTAGCATCGGCTGAGCTAAATTTTTGATCACATACGGGAGCGCCATTAAGCTATTAACGGCAATCACAACAAAAAAAGCTAAGCTAAACACATCAGTGATTGAACGCAGCAACAAGAAGATTCCAGTGCTCACCACTAAGCCGGGAGTTACCAAAATAATGGTGCCAATAAGTTCAATCTTATCTGCGCGAAATGTCTTGTTTTGCAAGCGCCATGCTCGACTGGTCATCAGAATAGCCACTCCAACCAAAAGCGCAATCACACTCGCACTGATCGCTACTTTCAGTGAGTTAAATAGCGCTAGCCAAAACGGTTCACTGGTTAACACCGCCATCGCTTCACTGTTTAAGCCACCCACAATTACCATCAACAGTGGCGGTAAAACCAGTAATGAGGCTACGATGATCCAAAAGCTGTCCCAAGCTTTTGACCTATAGGTGTCCTTAACCAAAAACTTCGCTTCAGACAGTTGACCAACGCTGACGGATACTGGCTTAGAAAGGCGTTGAATACTCACAGCCAATACACCACACAGTAGCATCTGCCAGATCGCTAACAGAGCACCAGCTTGAAGATCAAAATCAAATTTAATCGCTTGATAGATAGCAAGCTCGATAGTTGTCGACTTAGGACCGCCGCCCAATGCCATCACAGTCGCAAAACTGGTAAAGCAGAGCATAAAGACTAAACCACACACATGCGGTAGCTGTTGCTTAAGACGTGGCCATTCAACCCACTTAAATTTATCCCAGTGAGTCATTCCAAGGTGTGCACATAACTTGTGTTGCTCCACCGGAACCGTGTCCAAGGCTTGCAACAACAATCGACTTGCATAGGGTAAATTGAAAAAGACATGCGCAAGCAAAATGCCATTCAGTCCATAAATGGAGAATGGCAGCTCAACGTCAATAGCTTGAAGCAGTTTTGCCAGCCAACCACTATTGCCATAGATAGCTAGGATACCAAAGACACCGACCAACACGGGCAGAACCAAGGTAGAAGCAAAAAGTCTTAGCAGCAGAGAACGCCCTGGGAACTGGCGGCGAGATAAGGCATGAGCGACAGGAACTGCAAATACGACGCTCAATAACATAGATAGCGTCGCTTGGTAGAAACTGAATTTGGTAACGTGCCAATAGTACGGATCAGACCATACTTGGCTGATATCAAGAGAAGGGGCATTGCTTAGCAA
>NZ_JAHGAH010000757.1:0-1107 GCF_030248475.1 Vibrio sp. D173a | reverse complement strand
GTCGTATGCAGAAACGTCTTCACCAGCTTCAACCATTGCATCGTATGCTTGTTGACGGAAGTTTAGTGTCCAGTTGAATGATGGTGAGTTGTTGTATACGCCCGCGCTAGCCTAATGAGTGCTGAATACGACGAAACTGAGCTGTCTAAGCGTGCTGATGAGAAGATCCGTACCTTCCAAGCAGATGCGTCTCGTGAAGCAGGTATTTTCCACCACCTAATCACGCTACCAACGTACCACACGGCTGCGCTATCTACAGATAACCTAGCGAAAGAGTACTTCGGTGACCAAGGTATGCTGGGCTATGTTGCAAACGTTCAACGTAAAGAGATTCGCCAAGGCATTGCTTGTGTTAAACACCAAAACATGTCTGGTTCAGATATGGGTGATGATCACAAAGAGTACTTTGCTGGTGAGAACGCACTGAAAGCTGCGGGTGAGTTGAATACTTCACACCAATTTGACTAATCGCTTAACGAGCTTCCTCTCTTCTTCTCCTAGTGAGAGGGGAAGCTCACCTTACTAAGCTTTTATTCCCCGAAGGCTTGGTATCAAATAAACAAAACGCGATTTTTTCAAAAGCCAGATTTGCGTGATAAGCCACTGTTCCTTCTCGCTCTTCTGGCTACACTAATACCATTCATGTTGTTGAGAGTGCCTATGACTTCTGTACCTACCTACTTACAAGATGCAAAAGAACTGCTAACTGACGATGGCTTTGCAACCGGCGATATTTGGTATCACGGGACCTCTTCAGCCTTACTTGCTTCGATTAAAGGTCAAGGGCTGAAACGCTCTGGAGACAAAGCACTGAATGAAGCCGCGCAGAAAACAATGGCCACGATTGGCAATAACTACACCGAATCGACAGAGCCAGTATTCCTGACTCAAAGTAAAGAGCTAGCTTACTACTGGGCGCAACAAACGGTGCGTGAACGTAGCGTGCGTTTCGAAGGTGATGAGCAACCTCTCGTACTGGCGGTTAACTTATCAGAAAAACAAAGAGCAAAAATAAGACCGGACGTGGGTGCAATGAGCCTATTAATGATGAGTATCGGCGAGAACTTCATGGCACACTTAGCTAAGGTATACCAAGAGTGTGGTATT
>NZ_JAHGAH010000756.1:0-1587 GCF_030248475.1 Vibrio sp. D173a | reverse complement strand
CATTGTCATTTGTGATGACTCCTCTCTAGCAAGGAAATCTCTTCAGCGTTGTATCTCTCCAGAGTCGTTCGGTATTATGACTTTTCTGTGTGCCAATGGCCGAGAAGCGATTGCGACCGTCGTCGAAAACTCAATTGATCTGATGTTTTTGGATCTCACCATGCCAGAGATGGATGGTTATGAGGTGCTTCAATACCTGCGTGATTATGGCATTGAAACTCAGGTTGTTGTGATCTCGGGCGATGTACAAGAGGAAGCCAATAGGCGATGTTTAGAGCTTGGAGCCTCTGAGTTTATTGCCAAGCCTTTCAACAAAGATGAAGTGGCAACACTAATTCAAAGCTACGTCTATAAAACACCAACAACCAATACCACGCCTTTTCAACCGCAAGACGATGTTGAGATCGACCCTGTTAGCAAGTTCCGAGAAATTACCAATATTGCTTTGGGGCGCGGTGCAGCCGTCATTTCGGATCGCATTGGAAAATTCATCGATCTGCCAGTACCGAATGTCGGCATTGTTGAGGCGAGTGAATTGAATATGATCATTGCAGATGCTCTCCACAGAGACTCGGTGCATGCCGTGACACAGCGATTTGTGGGTAATGGTATCCATGGTGAGTCCCTAGTCTGTATGCGAGGACAAGATATCAGTGCGTTAGGGCATGCGTTGGGTTTTCCTACCACTCAATCCAACCACAATGAAATGATCCTCAATATCGCCAACCTACTTGTTTCAACCTATCTCAATTCGTTAGCTAGCCAGTTGGTCGTGGACTTTTCGCTGCGCCAGCCTGTCACTGTCGCTAAAAACGATCAAGATGAATTCCTTGCGATTCACCATGTTGAACAGAGCGCTTTTACGGTTGAATTCACCTATCTAGCTGAGCATTTGGATTTTGAGTGTGAGGTATTACTGCTGCTTGATGCAGAGTCTGTAGAAATCTTATATCGTTTGATGGAGGTTTTATAATGAGTCAGATTACTTTTGAACTGGATTAACTGCACTGGGCGTTACAGGTAATGGATACCATTGATGTGGGGCTGGTGGTTCTCGATCTTGATCATAATGTCTGCCTCTGGAACAGCTTTATGCAGAGTTATAGCGGAATTAATGGTGACAAGATCCTTCATAAAAACTTGTTTGATGTCGTGCCTAACTTGCCGCAATAGTGGCTAACCGCGCAAATTGCAGCGTGCAGTGAGTTGAAGAGCCGAATTTTTTCAAATTGGGAAGATCGCCCACACATCTTTGATTTTAAGAACTACTCCCCGTTATCACATCAACGCATCAATATGTATCAAAACTTGGTAATGACGCCTTTAACCTCATTGAATGGGCGCGTGTCCCATGTTTGTTTGATGGTGCAAGATGTTTCTGATGTGGCCAATAGCAAACTGCAATTGCGTGACTCTAATGAACGACTCTCGACGATGAGCCGAACCGATGGGCTTACGGGATTATTTAATCGAGCTCATTGGGAATTTTGTTTATCGAGAGAATACGAGAATGCTCAACTGCTAACTCAGCCATCGACACTGGTGATCTTCGATATTGACCACTTTAAGACAGTCAACGATACATAC
>NZ_JAHGAH010000755.1:0-548 GCF_030248475.1 Vibrio sp. D173a | reverse complement strand
GTGCGCATTTTGATCATACACTTCCAATACACGATTACATAAGCTCATTGCCCAGTGGAATTCTTGCATCTCCATCGCGGCATCAGCTTTGTAGGTAAGCGCTTCTAAATCACCCGGACGGATCTTTAAGATTTCATCATAGATCTCTAGCTTCTGCTCTGGGGTCTGTTGGTTTTGCGCTCTTAACCAAAGGTTGTGCACTTCATTGATGATTTCAATCTCTCGGTTGTTTTCCGAGATAATGCGGGTTTTACGTTTCAGGTCCCGCTCTAACGCGACAAATTTCTTTTCATATTCTTGCGCGATCTTGTCGAGCCGCTGATCGGCCATCTCTTTGGTGTTGTGCTTAATTTCTTTTAGGGATTGCCAACCAATTAGTGCGATCAGAGAAGCGACACCAGCAATGATATAGAAGAAATAGGTAACCGTAACATTGGCATAGTTGAGGGACTTGTCGGCCACTTCAAGTTCACGGTCAGTGATTTGAATCGTCATCCTGCGTTCAAGATCTTGTTGCTCGATTCGTAGCGATTTCAGTTCATCTAAGA
>NZ_JAHGAH010000754.1:0-1649 GCF_030248475.1 Vibrio sp. D173a | reverse complement strand
ATTATCAAGTAGCCTCTGGTGACCTATCTTTTCGAAACAAGCTTTGATATCCCCCTCAAGAACCCATTGTGCTGCTCCCTTTTTGCACAGGCACATTGCATGCGAATTCGTTGGCCCTCATCGAGAATTTCAAAGTCTTTCCAATCCGATGTGATCGATATCAGAATGGAATCTGTAATGGTTTGACCCGATAATAGGCAAACTCATTTGGCTTGCCAACGTCATTAGCTCAATCACTTCTTGCTCATTAGCGACTTGAACAATAACTTTAGGAACTAATCGGTAAAAACTCGCGTCGGTTCCGTACGCTAGCTTTCTAAGGTAATCAGTAATAATTCGTTCTTGAGGAATGAACTCTTTGGCGGCGTTGATGAACGCTTCGTAGCTATCTATCCCTTGCATCACATTGTCCTGTCTTTAATTGTAATTATTTATCACAACACTTTAACAGGTTGGTTACTTTGTGATTAGTAAGCCCTAAAGCGTTTTACTGTTTCCAAAACATTACTAATAGAGTTAGGCTGTAGCCACTGCAAGCAATAAAGGCGATGGTCGCTTAACCCTTCTTGCATTAGCATCTATATTCTCTACAAAACAAAAGACTCACTATGAAATTTGATATAAACGCACTGAAACACCACCAGCTGGTTGAAGATGGTCAATTAGAAGGGTGTTATATTCATCAGCCAGTACCAGGCAGTCAGCAAGATGACAAAGCCGTTGTGGAAGAGCGCAAAGCGCTGGAGAAAATGGGATTTAAGGTGGTTCAGGTTAAAGCAAAAGGTGCGACAACAACCTTTGCAGAAGCGATGCAACAGTTAGCGAAGAAGACGGGGCACTCACCCAACAAATAGGATGGATGAATGAAGAATACAACCCCACAATCTATCGTCCCTAATTTGGATAAATGGCCTGTTGGCTCGCATGAGCGCCTAATAAATGGGTATTGGGAGCTGGGTATGATGAGATTTCATACTTTCACTAATGAGTGTAGAGAAGACCTCCAGAATACATACAATCGCATCAACAATGGATTAGGGGTTCAAACGATCTACATCGACCTACTCTCACTTGCAGATAAAGATTACAGAAACAAGTCGCAAATCATGGATATCATCCTAAGTGATAAGCCAACGTGGATCTGGTTTATTAATTGCGAGGGGCTTCTAAATGATTCTCTGGCTAGCTGGTTACGCTCAATCCTCACCACATGTAATGTAGATCATGTTCGAGTAACTTTTGTGCTCGATAACCAAGAGCAGTTCAGCAGTATCTTCCAGCGTTATTCCGCGCCACTATACCAATCGACTATGGCTCTCGATCTTCAGAAGAGCTAGCTCGGTTCTGCCCCATTATGTGTTTGGAATGGATGAAACCATCATGAGATTGATTTGACCAACACCTTGTTGCCTAATTGCCCAACAAGCTCTTGGACAAACTGTCGAACTCATGCACGAAGCGTTGTTCTGTGTATCATTACTTTGCTTCTGGAATGTACGATAGAAAAGCGTTTCGGGAGTAGAAAAGTTTCAAACAGTAAGAGATATATGAAGTTGTTCGAACAATCGGCTTAGTTTAATAACTGCAGCTCGCATATGTTTGATCGTATCCATAGTAAAGAACACTATGGGTGTTTGGATTATCGATAA
>NZ_JAHGAH010000753.1:0-801 GCF_030248475.1 Vibrio sp. D173a | reverse complement strand
TGTACAGCGACGTTCACCCGCAATAATGTGTTCGGAACGACTGATATTACAGTCATTTTTAAGCAGTTCGGTAAACACATTTAGCTCTGATTGGCACAAGCTAGGACAGCGTGTTGCGGCTTTACAGATAGGGCAGTGGTTCTCGATCAAGACATAGTGATCGCCTTCGTCGTGCAGCTCGGCTTCATCTTCACGCAATTGAGTGAGGGTTTGGAGTTTGCTAAGAAGGTCATCACAATTGACTAAGGCTTGTTGATACTGCTTTAGGGTCGATTGCTCACGCTCTGCAGCGACTTTGGCTAGGCCTTCTTTTCCAAACAGATTCTCAACGGCATCGATAACTTGAATGGTCAACTCGCCATGACGATCAGAGAATTGACTGTGTCCTTGTTGGGTTAGAGACCAGTGACGCGTTGGGCGACCAACTTTTACCTTAACGTCATGAAACGCCAGAATACCATCATCTTCTAGGCTTTGGAGATGCTGCCTTGCACCCATGGTGGTCATGCCAAACTCTTGTGCGAGCTGCTTAGCAGTAACGGCTCCATGGCGCTTAATGGTGTGTAAAATTCTGTCGCTTGTTTTCATACTATCCCTACCTCATGAACACTACTATTATGAGGCAAGGCATTTATAAAGCAAACCATTTACTATAGCCACTTGACAGCATCGTTATAAAAAGAAAAGGCCAGCATTAAAGTGCTGGCCTTGAACAAAGTTTACGTGGTGGTCGTTATTAAAGAATGTGACCGATCACTTCTGGGTCTTTGCGCTCAAGGTAGTGAATCGACTTGATGCGAC
>NZ_JAHGAH010000752.1:0-774 GCF_030248475.1 Vibrio sp. D173a | reverse complement strand
GCCTTAGATGCACACCCAAATGTCGAGATTCGTATTTTTAACCCTACCCCAAGTCGCAGTGGCTTTTCTAAATGGTTTAGCTTTCTATCTGATTTTTCTCGTCTAAATCGACGTATGCATAATAAGTCGTTCACAGTGGATGGCGTATTTTCGGTTGTCGGCGGACGCAATATTGGCGATGAGTATTTCGATTACTCTGACGAGATTAACTTCCGAGATCGAGACGTGTTAGTGCGCGGTGAGGTGGTGACAGAGATCCAAGGTAGCTTTGCAGAGTACTGGAACAGTGAATGGTCTTACCCTGTGGAGATGCTGGGTGATGCTGATTCCACAGACCTCTCTCTTCTCGATGAGGTTGTAACGCCTCGTTATAAAAATTATCCAGAGCTGCCTAATGGGCGAGAGGCGTCTCAACGTTTCTTAAGCGAGCTAACGCAGCAGATGACATGGGTCGAAGCGCATTTTGTTTATGATCGCCCAACTCCTGTAGATGCTGGTGAAACCGATCAGCCAAAAGAGACGGCGGTGATTTTGGGTGAGTTAGCAGAACAGTCAAAACAAGAGATCTTGCTCGAGTCAGCGTATTTGGTGTTTGATGACGGTCAGCTTGATGAATGGCAGATGCTGAATAAGCAAGGTGTTGAAATTAAAGCGTTAACCAACTCGATGGCTTCAAATGACTTGGTGACTAACCACTCGGCCTATGCGGGCAGACGCCAAGATATGTTGGAACATGGTATTGAACTGTTTGAGCTGAGACCTGACTCTGGACTT
>NZ_JAHGAH010000751.1:0-894 GCF_030248475.1 Vibrio sp. D173a | reverse complement strand
GGTATTACGACTTCTGGTTCAGCGACTTCTGTCTCTACAGCAGCCACTACAGGTTCCGCAGTTACTTCGACCTCGGGAGCAACGTCAGCTTCCATCGTTTCTGTTACAACACTGGCGTCTGCCATCACTTCGCTGTCTACTACTTGAGGCGCTTCAACTACTGGTGTTTCAGCTTCAATCAGATCGAGAGAGGTAGTGAGTTGGTCGTCACTGAGATCATCGACCACAACTTCTTCTGCAGTTTCTTCAGCTACAAACGATTGAGAAAGCGTGTCTTGTTGCTGGTTTTGCCACCACCAAAGTGAAGAGATACCAGCAATAACCGCGAAGATGCTCCAAGTTAGCAACATAATACGGCTGTTATGCTTCTCCGTTTTGGTTTTGCGCGAGAAGCTCATCATCTCTTGTTCTTGCTGCTGAACTCACCAGCGTGATCTAAAGCCTCTAGAACCACTTTCTCATCTAAATTGACGTATTTGGCATACGAACGCACGTAACCACGCATAAAGGTGGCAACTTGGTCTGAATCAAATTGGTTGTCTTCAATCTGCTGAATCAAGCTAACGCGCAGCTTTAAGCGAGAGGAGACTTGCTGTTGGGTTAAACCTAACGACTCACGTCGATTTTTAAGGATCGTACCAGCTTCCAGTACAGGAGCTGCCGCTTGTGGAGTTTGTGTATCTTGTTCTGTGTTCATAAAGTTGAACTTCTAAATATTATCGTCGGTTGTCGAGAGCCATTTTTTATTATCGTTTACGCTCAATCTTACAACCCACTCTTTGTTGAATTTGTCCCGTAACTCGTATCAAAAACCTTTTGAAATCGAAAACTACACACTGCTATGCATAAGGGTTTTCTCAGGCGCCATCTGCTCAATGCCAACCTAGTAAATAG
>NZ_JAHGAH010000750.1:0-727 GCF_030248475.1 Vibrio sp. D173a | reverse complement strand
TTAAGGTATAGATAAAAAGAAGACATGCATAAAAAAGCACCGCCATATTGGCGGTGCTTTTACATCGGGTCCAGTTACTGGTCTTCGTCGGTTACCAGTAAAATGGAGTAAGTTTCAGAAGGTGCGTACTCATATACCTCACCATTAACAGAATCAAACGCGATTACTTGCGAACCATTACCATGTGGAGTGCTGCTCCAAATATAGCCAGCCAAATCGCCTACTTCTAGTTCATAACCACTGGCAAATGCGGTTCCGTTCAGCGCGGGTCCATAACAAGCATGCTCTGTCAGTGCTACTAACTCCTTAATGTTTGGTAGTCGCCAGTTCTTTTTGCCGCCAAATTCATATAATGCATGATTGCCATTTTCATCACGAATCTGTTTTGCTGTAAGTAGCGCACTCTGCCATGTCACTTTATCAGCTGCGCCAGTACACGCTTCACTGTTCTTGTCCCAAGTTGTACCTACCGGGCAACGCATCCAAGTTAGACCTGTTTTAAGATCTGTCACAATACCAGCATCAGAGTACGTGTATCGTGTGTTAGGTGCAGATTTAGAAAAATCAACAGAACATTCTTGAGCTGCGAAAGTCATCTGAGAAACTAACGCTAAAGATAATATAGAAATAAGTTTTTTCATCTTACTGACCCTTTACTGCAACTAGACGAATTGGAAATCGGTAAGACGCACCGCTATCTTGATCAGCTTTATCTGTATAGATTTGA
>NZ_JAHGAH010000075.1:0-9113 GCF_030248475.1 Vibrio sp. D173a | reverse complement strand
GGCCTCCTCCTACTCGATTGCCTGAAATGTCTACTCACCCCAAAGGCTTTCAAACCAGCTCTCAAGGATTACTACCGCGGATTGGCAGTCGATATTGCCTTTTGATAGTGCCTTGTAGCCACCCATACTGAACAGTTCTGCACGTGCTTCTGCCGTTGATAGGCGTTCATCATGCAATTCAACAGGTAAACCGTAACGACCATGCAGACGGTTGGCGAACTTCTTCGCTCGCGGCGTGATGGTCTCTAGGTCTTTACCATGTAAGTCTGTCGGCAAACCCACCACTAGTAGGTCTGGTTGCCACTCTTTAATTTGCTTTTCGATATCATCCCAGTTTGGAATGCCGTCATTCGCTTTGAATGCTTTTAGCGGTGAGGCTGTGCCTGTGACTTCTTGCCCGATGGCACTACCAATGCTCTTGGTGCCGAAATCGAAGGCCATGATTGTACGTGACATAAGGAGTCTCGAATCTAAATAAATGAAAGTAGTGGTTGTGTACGCCTTTAAGCGTGGCCAGCATCCGCGGACAGTTGACTCGGATCGATGCCAAGCTTCTCGACTGCTTTTTTCCAGCGATCGATAATCGGTGTATCGAAAATGATCTCTGGTGTTGCTTCGATCGTCAGCCAAGAGTTCTCAGCCAGCTCGGTTTCTAATTGACCCGCACTCCAGCCTGAATATCCCAGTGCTACTAAATAATCACTTGGTTCAGCCTCTGTCCCCAGTACTGACAAGATGTCTTTAGACGTAGTTACCGTCAGTTCGTCGGTCATTTGAATGCTTGATTTGTAGTAGTCTTTTGGTTTGTGCAGGATAAAACCACGATCTTCAGAAACAGGACCGCCGTTGTATACCGGTCTATCCAAGCTTGCTTCAAACAGGCGAGGGTGCACAGGTTGCACTTCGACTTGATTGAGCATGCTGCCTACCGTGATGTCGACAGGTGCGTTGATCATCAACCCCATAGCGCCTTCTTCGTTATGTTCACAGACGTAGATAACGCTATTCTGGAAGTAGGGATCTTTCATTCCCGGCATGGCAACTAAGAAATGGTTTGTGAGGTTCATTCTCATCTCGACCTTATAAGGCTATCAAAATACTTAAGCAAACATCATGCTTTTACCCTTACGGGTATGTGCATGAGTTTGTTTAAGTTAATCCACAACGCTCTTTATTAACTGTAATACAGTTTGAGTTATTCGCCTTTCACTCGGCGCTCAATCGCGTCCATTAGCTTGCCTGTGATAGAAATATCAAAAGCTGCTTCGATTTCACGAATACAAGTAGGGCTGGTTACGTTGATTTCCGTTAGCTTGTCGCCAATCACGTCAAGACCCACAAAGATAAGACCTTTTTCTTTTAGTGTTGGTGCGACTGCTTGAGCGATCTTCATATCAGTTTCACTTAGTGGACGAGCTTCACCCGTGCCGCCAGCCGCTAGGTTGCCACGCGTTTCACCTTTTGCTGGGATACGAGCAAGGCAGTAAGGCATTGGCTCACCATCAACTACTAGGATGCGCTTGTCACCGTTGCTAATGTCTGGCACGAAGGTTTGCGCCATTGCGTAGTTTTGGCCGTGGTTCGTCAATGTCTCGATGATTACCGATACGTTTGGATCGTTCTCTTTCACGCGGAAGATAGATGCGCCGCCCATACCATCAAGTGGCTTTAGGATCACATCGCCATGCTCTTCACGGAAAGCTTTAATCTTTTCTGCTTTACGTGTCACGATAGTAGTTGGCGTTAGTTCTGGGAACCAAGCGGTGAACAGTTTCTCGTTACAGTCGCGTAGGCTTTGTGGCTTGTTCACGATCAGTGCGCCTTGCTCTTCAGCACGCTCAAGGATGTAAGTTGCGTAGATGTACTCAGTGTCGAACGGAGGATCTTTACGCATTAGCACTGCATCAAGCTCAGACAGTTCGATAGTCTGCTCTGATTTGAATTCGTACCAGCCGTTTGGATCTTCTTTAAGCTCAACCACTTTAGTGTCTGCGATTGCTTTACCTTGGTCTAGGTGCAGATCGTTCATTTCCATGTAGTGGATTTCGTAGCCGCGGCGTTGCGCTTCAAGCATCATGGCAAAGCTAGAGTCTTTTTTGATGTTAATGGACGAGATTGGGTCCATTACGATACCGAGTTTGATCATTATTTTTCTCCGTTTTAACCAAGATCGCCGAAACGAACTTGTAAAGCTGTAATTGCTGTCAGAGCCGCTGTTTCGGTGCGCAAAACGCGAGGACCGAGTAGCGTCTCTTCAAATTGGTATTCGCGAGTCATGTCGATTTCGTCAGAGGATAGACCGCCTTCAGGGCCGATCAATAGACGAACTTTTTCAACAGGTGTTGGCAGGGTGTTGATCGAGTATTTAGCGCGTGGATGAAGGTTTAGTTTCAAGCCGTCGTACTCTTCTTGGCACCACTCTTCTAGGCTCATGATAGGGCGAATTTCAGGTACTACGTTGCGACCACACTGTTCACATGCACTGATCGCAATCTTTTGCCACTGAGCCAGTTTCTTCTCAAAACGTTTTTGGTCTAGTTTCACCCCACAACGTTCAGAGATCAGCGGTGTAATCGTATTAACGCCAAGTTCCACCGATTTTTGGGTGGTGAATTCCATCTTGTCGCCACGCGAAATAACCTGACCAAGATGAAGATCAAGTGGTGACTCAATGTCGCTCTCTACGCGTTCAGAGATCTCAACCATCACATTCTTTTTGCTGACTTCGCTGATGACTGCTGGGAATTCTGCACCGCTGCCGTCAAACAGTAGGACTTCTTGCCCTTCTTTCATGCGCAGCACGCGACCAATATGGCCGGCTGCATCGTCGCTCAGAGCAATGACGCCAAGTTGTTGAATGGTTTCTGGATGATAAATTCGAGGGATACGCATAGTGTTTCGATTTCCTGCATACGCGAGTGTTTAGACACTAACATGGATGCTTTCCACCGAAAAAACAAGGGGCAAGAGGCGTTTCCATTGCAGTAAATGATAACGCCTCAAACTACGAAGGTGTATCGCGGTAATCGCAGGAAGAATTACAGTGCGCGACAAGCCTCTTGAACGAATGGGTTGTGGTTGCCTTGAATTTTAGCAATGCGCTCATCACGCTCACATTCCCACTTGTCTACAGGGTAGGATTTGTTCCAAGCACTCATTAATTGAGTTTGTTGCTTAGACAGTTTGAAGCCGTACTCTTTACTCATGTAGAGGTAAGTACGTGCAATTGAACCACGCGCGCGATCGGGCGGCATGACTTTACGCCGCTTAAAGTTAACTTGCATTTCACAACGACCGTAGCTGACGCCGTCCATACCGTTCCACTGGCTGAAGTTGTAGTTCGAACGGTCACCGTTTACCTCACCAATTGCTGGAGTCAGGTTGTGGAGATCGGCTTCCATTGATTTGAAGACGTTGTCGTTTCTTGTGCAGTTTTTGCGCCCACCATTTTGCCAACATTGACGCTGGTGGCCGAATTGCCAAGCAGGGACAACGTGTTCCCATTCGATGCGCGATGCGCGTTTTTCTTGTTTACGAACTTGGTAGCCGCATGAAGCAAGGTCGGGTATGCCTTTCTTACCTTGCCATTTGATGTCACAACCACAGTAGAAGCTGGTTGGGTGATCGGCGTATATTTTTACCGCTTCACGCTTAGCCGCAGAGAAAGAGCTTGGAGGCGCAGCAATTGCCGCACTAGAAAGCGCAAGTAGGAATAAAGAGAACAGGTATTTCATGATTAAAGTCTTTATAAAGTATGACTTTATTCATTCTAACACGCACAAATGGGCTTTAGTGATGAGTAAATAAACAATAACGGGTAAAAAGAGAGACTTTGAGAGCGAATGTCTCTCTTTCTGGAATGAAAAAGTGGGAAATTTGGGGCTTTAGGAGAGCTGAGTGCCTGTAAAGCTCAGCGGTTGGCGGCATTTCTGGCATGAGTATACCGCTTCTTTACGAAGAACTTTGTTATGGCGACGAATGGACAACGGATAAGTCATACAACCACAACGGTATTCAAAGGTTTTACCTTGTACAGAGGCAACATCGAAACTGTGCGTTGTCTTAGCTGGAACTTTGAACACGGCTTCCATAACGCCTTGCCACTCTTTTCCGTGCGGGCGAACTCGACCGTAAACTTGATAAGCAATGAGATGCGCGACTTCGTGTGGGATAACTTCTTTGAGAAACGCTTGAGGGTTTTCTTTAAAGAGTTTTGGGTTCAAGCGAATTTCATTCAGCTGCAAATAGGCTTTGCCAGCGGCTTTGCCACGTACATTGAAAGTCAGAGATGGGATTGGAAAAGAACGTTTGAAGGCTTGTTCTGCCATCGCGATGCAATTTGCCATCACCTGTTTGGCTTTGTAGCTCAGTTCTATATCCACGATTTACCCCGTTTACCCAATAAAAAAGCCCCCGCGTTTGCGAGGGCTGGATCATAGCATCAGTTTTCTAGGGCGTGTGTTTTTTCTTAATCGTCGCGTGGTAAGCATGCCATGTACCGTACCCGAGGGTTGGCATGGTGAAGAGCATACCAATACCGTAAGTCGCAAAGCCGATTAAGATGCCGCCACAAATAATCGCAGCCCATACAATCATCGCTGGAATGTTGGATTTTACCGCGTTAAAGCTGGTGAAAACGGCGGTCATCATATCAACGCGGCGCTCCATCATCAGCGGGATAGAGAAAGCAGAAATGCTGAAGACCACGCAAGCCAAGACAAAACCAACGAGTGAACCAATAACTAAGAAAGGTAAGAATTCAGTCAGCGGAGCACCTTGTACAGAAGGGTATAGAGCATGAAGCAGTGCAGCAATTCGCATCCAGAAAATCATACACACTGCGAGCAATACGGCGAATGCCCATTGAGAGGTCGAGTTACGCCCAATGGCTTTCATTGAGTGGAACAAGCTTGGTTTGTGCCCACGCTCTCTTTCCCAGCTTGCGTCATATAAGCCAAGTGCTAGAAATGGACCGATTAGCATGTAAACAATCAAGCTCGGCATTACGACAAGGTGCGTGCCTTGCCATTGAACCAGAAGCACGATACCAATCGCAGCGGCCATGAAGCAGATGCCGTAAAAGGCACTAATAATTGGCATGCGAACGAAGTCATGCAGACCCAGTGCGAGCCAATGAAATGGTGCAGAAAGATTCACAGTGTTGCATGGAATGGTTCTGGCGTATTCGTTATCTGGGACTTCCTTTCGTTTATTTTGGAAGTCGGATGGATTCACGGTACGAGGCATAACTCCTCCTTGATTTAGTCCCGCGGTGGCACCTAGGCCATAAAAGATGTTCGGCTGACGTTTTTCATAACTCTTTTAGCCACGTGAGCCTGCATCATATTTCTTTACGTTATATGCATCGAAAAGTGGATTTAACATTATGTTAACTATTGGCGGAGATGAGGCAATTTACAAATAATTGCGGAATTTTTGTTCACAGAACAAATAAGGGAGAAGAGGAAGGGGAGAAACAAAAAGCCCCCGCCAGAGGCGAGGGCTTTATCGATTCTTGCGTGGATCGATTACTTGATGCCAGCGAAATCACGTAGAAGTTCAGCTTTATCAGTCGCTTCCCATGGGAATTCTTCGCGACCGAAGTGACCGTATGCTGCTGTCTGCTTGTAGATTGGTTGCAGCAGGTTAAGCATTTCTTGTAGCCCGTATGGACGTAGGTCGAAGAATTGACGAACTGCTTCAATGATGATGTCGTGTGATACTTTCTCAGTACCAAACGTTTCAACCATGATAGACGTTGGATCAGCAACACCGATTGCGTAAGAAAGTTGGATTTCACAACGGTCAGCCATGCCAGCTGCTACGATGTTTTTCGCTACATAACGTGCTGCGTAAGCTGCTGAGCGGTCTACTTTCGATGGATCTTTACCAGAGAATGCACCGCCACCGTGACGAGCTGCACCGCCGTAAGTATCTACGATGATTTTACGACCAGTTAGACCACAGTCACCCATTGGTCCACCGATAACAAAACGACCGGTTGGGTTGATGAAGAAGTTCGTGTCTTTAGTGATCCACTCTGAAGGCAATACTGGCTTGATGATCTCTTCCATTACTGCTTCACGTAGGTCAGGTGTTGTTACTGAATCGCAGTGCTGAGTTGAAAGAACAACAGCATCGATACCGACAATCTTACCTTGGTCGTATTGGAACGTTACTTGAGATTTCGCATCTGGGCGAAGGAAATCTAGTTTACCGCTCTTACGAACTTCAGCTTGTTTTTGAACAAGACGGTGAGAGTAAGTAATTGGAGCTGGCATTAGGATTTCAGTTTCGTTCGTTGCGTAACCAAACATGATGCCTTGGTCGCCCGCACCTTGCTCTTTAGGGTCTGCTTTATCAACACCTTGGTTGATGTCTGGAGATTGCTTACCGATGGTGTTTAGAACCGCACACGAGTTCGCATCAAAGCCCATATCAGAGTGAACGTAACCAATTTCACGAACAGTTTCACGAGTGATTTCTTCGATATCAACCCATGCAGAAGTCGTTACTTCGCCACCAACCATAACCATGCCGGTTTTAACGTAAGTCTCACAAGCAACACGTGCTTTTGGGTCTTGCTCAAGAATTGCATCAAGAACTGCGTCAGAGATTTGGTCTGCGATTTTATCTGGATGACCTTCTGATACCGACTCAGAAGTGAACAGGTGCTTAGCCATGATAGCTCCAATCTTAAGGTTTACTCATGGCTAACTAACGCAAGCTTGCCACGAAAAATACAATACAGTTTGTAGGTGTTTCTACATCTAGACGTCTATTTTAATTTCCCACGGTCGAATTACAAGCTCTTTTTCTATTTGAATTTGTCTAGCTTATTACCCAATCGTTTGCTTTTGATGGGGTGAATTTTTAATAAATTGTCCATTAAGTGCGAAAAGATTGAGTTAAAACCTCAAAAATGGTGAGTAAACGTTTGCAGTCGGATTTTGGCTTTGAGAGAATGTTGCCCGCACTTTTATACCCAGTACTCTTGGTTAATGTGCCCACATTCCTTTATCAATTCGCTTAATGCACTCAGGAGCAGACATGTCTTCTCGTAACGTTCTTTCAAACAAAGAGCTCGCAAATGCAATCCGTGCTCTTAGCATGGATGGTGTTCAACAAGCTAACTCTGGCCACCCAGGCGCACCTATGGGTATGGCTGATATCGCTGAAGTTCTTTGGCGTTCTCACCTAAACCACAACCCAGCTAACCCAGAGTGGGCTGACCGCGACCGTTTCGTACTGTCTAACGGCCACGGCTCTATGCTGATTTACTCTCTACTGCACCTGAGCGGTTACGAGCTGTCTATCGACGATCTTAAGAACTTCCGTCAGCTTCACTCTAAGACTCCTGGTCACCCAGAGTACGGCTACGCACCTGGTATCGAGACAACAACGGGTCCTCTAGGTCAAGGCATCACTAACGCTGTTGGTATGGCGATGGCTGAGAAAGCACTTGCGGCTCAGTTCAACAAAGAAGGCCACGACATCGTTGACCACTTCACTTACGTGTTCATGGGTGATGGCTGTCTGATGGAAGGTATCTCTCACGAGGCATGTTCTCTTGCAGGTACACTAGGCCTTGGCAAACTTATCGCATTCTGGGATGACAACGGCATCTCTATCGACGGTCACGTTGAAGGCTGGTTCTCTGACGACACGCCTAAGCGTTTTGAATCTTACGGCTGGCACGTAATCCCTGCTGTAGATGGTCACGATTCTGAAGCGATCAATGCAGCAATCGAAGCGGCAAAAGCAGATCCACGCCCTACACTTATCTGTACTAAAACTATCATCGGTTTTGGTTCTCCAAACAAAGCTGGTTCTCACGACTGTCACGGTGCGCCACTAGGTGCGGAAGAAATCGCAGCAGCGCGTGAATTCCTAGGTTGGGAACACCCAGCATTTGAAATCCCTGCAGACGTATACGCTGAGTGGGATGCTAAAGCGGCAGGTTCTGAAAAAGAAGCGGCTTGGAATGCTAAGTTTGAAGCATACGCAGCGGCTTACCCAGCAGAAGCAGCAGAGCTTAAACGTCGTCTAAACGGCGAACTTCCAGCTGAGTGGGAAGAGAAAGCAAACCAAATCATTGCTGACCTTCAAGCAAACCCAGCGAACATCGCATCACGTAAAGCATCTCAAAACGCATTAGAAGCGTTTGGTCAAATGCTTCCAGAATTTATGGGCGGCTCTGCTGACCTAGCGCCTTCTAACCTAACCATGTGGTCTGGTTCTAAGTCTCTAGAAGCGAACGACTTCTCTGGTAACTACATCCACTACGGTGTACGTGAATTCGGTATGACAGCGATCATGAACGGTATCGCGCTACACGGCGGTTTTGTTCCTTACGGCGCAACATTCCTAATGTTCATGGAATACGCACGTAACGCTATGCGTATGGCTGCTCTGATGAAGATTCAGAACATCCAAGTTTACACGCACGACTCTATCGGTCTTGGCGAAGATGGTCCAACTCACCAACCAGTTGAGCAAATGGCATCTCTACGTCTGACTCCAAACATGAGCACATGGCGTCCATGTGACCAAGTTGAGTCTGCAGTAGCATGGAAACTAGCGATCGAACGTAAAGATGGCCCATCGGCGCTTATCTTCTCTCGTCAAAACCTAGCGCAACAAGAACGTACTGCTGAGCAAGTTGCAGACATCGCGAAAGGTGCTTACATCCTGAAAGACAGCGATGGCAAGCCTGAGCTAATCCTTATTGCGACAGGTTCTGAAGTTGAACTAGCAGTGAAAGCGGCTGAGCAACTAACCGCTGAAGGTAAGCAAGTACGCGTTGTTTCAATGCCATCAACAGATGCATTCGACAAGCAAGACGCGGCTTACCGTGAATCAGTACTGCCATCAGACGTAACGGCACGTATCGCTGTAGAAGCGGGCATTGCTGACTTCTGGTACAAGTACGTTGGCTTCGACGGTCGCATCATCGGTATGACAACATTCGGTGAATCTGCACCAGCTGACCAACTGTTCGAAATGTTTGGTTTCACTGTAGAAAACGTAGTGAACACAGCAAAAGAACTGCTAGCGTAAGCTTACGAAGATAAAAGAAAAACCGAGCGTTAATGCTAATGCCGTTCACTTAA
>NZ_JAHGAH010000749.1:0-942 GCF_030248475.1 Vibrio sp. D173a | reverse complement strand
AGGGCGTGATTAAAGCGGGCGATAAGATTGAAGTCTTGGAGACTAAACCTAAAGAGCAGTATGAGGATACTTGGGTCGAGTCAATGCATCTAACGTGTGTTGAGCGTGAAGAGATCGCACGTGATTTTACGACGTTCTGGTTAGAACCAGCGAAAGATAATAAAGGATTGCCAAGTTATCAGCCAGGGCAGCACCTACCGATTGAAATGACGATTGATGGCGAAAAGGTTTCACGTCGCTACACGCTTTCATCGTGTCCATCACGAGCAGGTCGTCTGGCTATCTCGGTAAAACGTGTTGACGATGGCCGAATCTCAAACTGGTTGAATGATCATTTCCAAGTGGGTGACACGTTAGTGGCGCAAAACCCTGATGGTGCATTCTATCTAGAAGAGAATCCAAATCACCCGCTATTGCTGCTTTCTGCAGGCAGCGGTGTAACGCCTATGCTTTCTATGCTTCGTTACCTTGCCGATCACAACCAAGTAGAAGATGTGGTGTTCTATCATCAATGCAGCAGTGAACAGGATATCCCTTATCAAAAAGAGATCGAAGAGATCGCGCAGCAGCACTCTGGCCTGAAGGTGATCTACTCTTTGAGTCAACCCGCTAAAGATTGGCAAGGTCTATCTGGACGCTTGAGTGTGTCGCACATTGCAAAGATCGACGACCTACACCGTCGCCAAGCTTTTGTATGTGGCCCAGATGGCTTCATGGATAGCGCGAAGAAAATGCTGATTCAGATGGGGCTTAACCCACAGCATTATCATCAAGAAGCGTTTGGTGTGAACCAAGCAACGGAAGAAGCTGTTAAAACACTTCAATTGAGCGTGAATGGCTACCTATTTGGGGGCAATAACCAAGGTACTTTGCTTGACCAAGCGGAAGCGGCGGGTATCTCGATCGCATCAAGCTGCCGAGCAGGGTTCTGCGGCGCGTGTA
>NZ_JAHGAH010000748.1:0-638 GCF_030248475.1 Vibrio sp. D173a | reverse complement strand
GATCGGATAGTATTTATCCTCGCTTAGAACTAATCAATCAGTGTCAGAGGTTTTTGTGAGTAAACGACTATTAAAGTCAGGCATGATAGTAAGTGCGATGACTTTTGTTTCCCGTGTTTTGGGGCTTGTGCGCGACGTTGTCGTTGCCAATTTGATGGGTGCAGGGGCCAGTGCCGACGTTTTTTTCTTTGCTAATAAGATCCCCAACTTCTTACGTCGCCTTTTTGCTGAAGGCGCCTTCTCACAAGCCTTTGTTCCTGTTCTTACTGAATACCACGCTGCTGGAGATAAAGACAAAACTCGCGAATTGATCGCTCGTGTCTCAGGTACGCTTGGGGTATTGGTCTCTATTGTTACTTTAGTCGGTGTGGTTGGTTCTGGTGCGATCACCGCCTTATTTGGTGCTGGTTGGTTTATCGACTGGCTCAATGGTGGGCCTTCTGCGCATAAATTTGAGTTAGCCAGCTTGATGCTCAAAATTACCTTCCCGTATTTATGGTTCATCACCTTTGTTGCACTGTCGGGGGCGATTCTCAATACCTTAGGTAAGTTTGCTGTCTCCTCTTTTACTCCGGTGTTCTTGAATGTCATGATCATCGGGTCTGCACTCTTTATTGCACCTAATTTAGAACAACCAG
>NZ_JAHGAH010000747.1:0-712 GCF_030248475.1 Vibrio sp. D173a | reverse complement strand
CTTCATTAATAACGGTCAAGCTGGATGATGAAGTCATGATCATTACCTATGGATACGATAGTATCAGTCTAACAGAGATCTTCGATTAACTCATTAACTTCGGTAATTATCTATACCAAATCGGTAAATGTTGATACTAGGTCACAATAAACGACTATAAACATCGGTAGATGTTTAGTTAGTTCGGTAAATGTTTAGTTGGAAGTATTTGATCTTACTTTACCGATCAGGGCTCAATACTCATAGGATCTGAGTGTTTTTTAGGCGCGGATCACGTGGTGATCATTACCTACTTGAATTTTAGGATCTTTGAGGCGTTTAGATCGGTAAATATCAATATAAAAATAATCTTATTCGGTAAATGTTTATATAGACGTTCGCTTAATGTTATTAAGGAATCGGTAAATATCTATATCTAATCGGCTAATGTCAGTTCTAAATCGGTAAATGTTGTTAGTTTTTGCAAGTCTCTAAGAAACTAGAACCTTTAGGATCTAGTTTCAATAAATACCAATTTCACTGAGGTTCAATTGGTGACTCAACATACCATCACAAAACTCAAGAGAGTTTTGCAATGATATGTTGAGTTAATCATCAAAACTCAGTCACTTATTGTACTAATTGATGGCTAATCACTCAGGCCTGTATTGGTAAATGTAGTTGTTTTAAACTGATCACAAAGCAGATCGTTAAATGTTATTAGTAGTCTTGT
>NZ_JAHGAH010000746.1:0-1079 GCF_030248475.1 Vibrio sp. D173a | reverse complement strand
CTAATACTGCACCGAAACCAATTGGTAACAGCAGTAAGGGTTCAAATCCTTTACGAACTGCCAAGAACAACAATAAGCAGCCAACCAACATCATGCAGATTTGGCCAAACTCAAAGTTAGCAATACCCGTTTCAGACCATAAGGTCATCAATCCTTCCATGGTACTCCCTTACGCCAAGCTTAGTAGTGGAGCGCCTACAGTAACTGCATCGCCTTCTTTAACATTAAGCTCTTGTACGATACCACCGCGTGCCGCACGAACCTCTGTCTCCATCTTCATCGCTTCTAGGATAAGTAGAACATCACCTTCTGCCACTTGAGCACCCGGTTGTACGTTTACCTTGAAGATGTTACCAGCCAGTGGCGCTGGCACTGATTCTGCGTTCGGTGACACAGGTGCAGCAGCCGCAGCTTGTGGAGCCGCTTGTGATGCAGGAGACACTGAAGTGAGTTGACCTTGAGGACCAACTTCCACATCGTAAACTTGACCATCCACCTTCACGCTGTAGCTTTCAATGCCACCAGCCGCTGGTGCTGCCGTTGGAGCCACAGCAGGTGCTTCGACTTCCGTGCCCGGTGCTGGCTCAAAGGCTTCAGGGTTACGACGGTTCTTAAGGAATTTAAGACCCACTTGTGGGAACAATGCATAAGTCAGTACATCATCGACTGTATCTTCAGCCAGAGAGATACCCTCTGCTTTTGCTTTTTCTAGCAAATCAGTGGTTAGCTCATCCATTTCAGACTTAAGCAGGTCAGCTGGACGACATGTGATTGGCTCAGCACCGTCCAGAACTTTCGCTTGCAGTTCCGCATCAACCTCAGCAGGTGCTTGGCCGTATTCGCCTTTCAATAGACCTGCAGTTTCTTTAGTGATGCTCTTATAGCGCTCACCCGTTAGGACATTGATCACCGCTTGAGTACCAACGATTTGAGAAGTTGGCGTTACTAATGGGATGTAACCAAGCTCTTTACGTACGCGTGGGATCTCTTCAAGAACTTCGTCCATGCGATCCGCAGCACCTTGCTCTTTCAGTTGACCTTCCATATTGGTCAACATACCACCTGGTACTTGAGCGGTA
>NZ_JAHGAH010000745.1:0-788 GCF_030248475.1 Vibrio sp. D173a | reverse complement strand
CAATGACTGGGCTTTTTAATATCTCAATGTCGCATAAGGAAGGCTATGAAGTTCTTGGAATTAAAAGTACCACCGCTCGCGTTGTTTGCTGTGATTCTATTGTCGTCGTACTGGCTAGCGAATAGCCTGACATTTGCTTCGTTTCCTGTTCCTTACCATCAACTCGTATCCGTACTGGGAGTAGTTGTCAGTGGTGTAATTGGTGTTTCTGCGGTTTGGGAGTTCAAAAAACGCAAAACGACAGTAAATCCAATCAAAGTCGACACTGCCTCTCTAGTGGTCGATTCAGGCATCTTTGGCTACAGCAGAAATCCAATGTATCTCGCGCTCTTCATTCTGCTTTTTTGTTTCGGATACTACCTTCAAAATCTATTCAGCCTATCACTCAGCTTTCTATTTGTGATCTATATGAACCGCTTTCAAGTCCTTCCTGAAGAGCAAGCTTTGGAATCGCTATTCGGTGCCGAATACGTTGATTACAAACAGAAAGTTCGTCGATGGGTTTAATTTTCATACTGATGTAAATGATAATTGTTTTCATAATAATATGTACGTCACAAAAATACAAAACTCATGTTTCATATGTTTAATTTATAAATTAGCCTGCGCCGACTATTAGAAGTAATAAAGGCTAGGTACAAATATGAAACAGACTAAGTTGCTATCCGCTGTTATTGGATTGGCATGTTTGTCTTCGACGCCAGCGATCGCTGATGTCTCTTCTCGAATCATTAATGGTGAGGTAGCTGACGCAAGTAGCTGGCCTTTTATGGCTGCACTCGTAACCA
>NZ_JAHGAH010000744.1:0-576 GCF_030248475.1 Vibrio sp. D173a | reverse complement strand
AGCAAGAGGTGATCGATATGGCGGTGTCCGGGCAAGATAGCCTGGTGATCATGCCAACTGGTGGTGGTAAGTCGCTCTGTTATCAGATTCCCGCGTTAGTGCGTGAGGGGCTCACATTAGTTATCTCGCCACTAATTTCGCTCATGAAAGATCAAGTGGACCAACTCAAGGCCAATGGTGTGGCGGCTGAGTGCATCAACTCCTCAATGCCACGTGAAGGGCTCATTTCAGTCTTCAATCGCATGAACTCAGGCCAATTAAAGATGGTCTACGTTTCACCTGAACGCGTGTTGATGCGTGATTTCATTGAGCGCCTGCAAGGTTTGCCGCTGTCGATGATCGCAGTGGATGAAGCGCATTGTATCTCACAATGGGGTCATGACTTCCGTCCAGAATACGCATCACTTGGTCAGCTTAAGCAGTATTTTCCTCATGTTCCTTATATGGCATTGACGGCAACTGCGGACGATGCGACGCGTAAAGACATTATTCAGCGCTTGCAGCTGGTGGATCCTCATACCTACTTAGGCAGCTTTGACCGTCCTAATATCCGCTATAACCTAGTAGAGAAGCACA
>NZ_JAHGAH010000743.1:0-918 GCF_030248475.1 Vibrio sp. D173a | reverse complement strand
ACCAACTTTACTTCAGGTTTGCTTCTCGGTGCACGCTATCAAATTAACGATTGGTCTGACTTGAACATCGCCTACAAATCGACCTGGGTTGATTACGAAAACAAAGGGACCTTTGAGTATGACACCGCATCACAGGGGTTCCTCATCGGCTGGGCTGCTCATTTTTAAATCAGTATTTTCTTTACCAGTGAACACCAACTCGCATACTAACCGTGGTTTGTGTTTAAGTTCTATTAAAACGCCCCCTAATTCAATCCTATTTAAGCTCTAGAAACACTTAATTCTCTGGGGCTTTTTTAGTCTATTTTAGATAGAAGACATAAAATAAACCATTAATAATCAGAACCTAAGACTTGCAACACCCTCACCCATCACATCTAAAAAAATATAATTACCTCCTTCAAAACCACCAGCTTAGTTATTGATAAATTTAATTGCTCTTAAACCTATTTGAACGGTGTTTTTTATTTTTAAAATATCACTAGAATCCTCTCCCGAAATTTATCAACTAGAGTGAAAACAATGAAAAAATTAGTTTTAGCAATGTGTATTATGGCGTCAACTTCAGCACTAGCATCAAATGAAATGTATGCTTTGGGTGGCGTAGGCATTGATAGTGGTGATGTCGGTGGTCAATTCACCTTCGGTAGTCAAATCATGCACAGCAATTGGCATGTTGAATCAACGTTACTTGCGATTAGCTTAGATGACACCTATAGCTACAATAATGGTAATGACACTATTGAGAAAAAAGAGAAGTTCGATACTTTGATGTTCTCAGTAGCCCCTATGTACAAACACAGTTTTAGTGACAATTTCGCTATT
Source organism: Vibrio sp. D173a (assembly GCF_030248475.1). Classification (NCBI taxonomy): domain Bacteria; kingdom Pseudomonadati; phylum Pseudomonadota; class Gammaproteobacteria; order Vibrionales; family Vibrionaceae; genus Vibrio; species Vibrio sp. D173a. The sequence continues at coordinate 93 of NZ_JAHGAH010000743.1, read as the reverse complement.
TTTGGTAAAGCCGGTTTGTTCTTCTCACACTCAGACACAAAATTGACCTTCAACTACTCTAACCAAAACAGCGAGGTGTCAAAAGGCTCCCAT
>NZ_JAHGAH010000742.1:0-685 GCF_030248475.1 Vibrio sp. D173a | reverse complement strand
TCACTAAGGTAGTTTAGGCACAGGAAGTGAGAAGCCCATTAATTCAACAAGTTGTGATAAGTGGAACTCTAACAAGTATACAGCAGCACCCACGATAGCGAGCGTCGGTACCAGTTCAATTAAAATACGTCCTAAAAAGGACATCCAACTACTGTTCATTACTACTCTAATTTCTATTCATCTGCCCACGAGGGATGGGCACTTCTACCTAGGGTAAATACCCCTTTTATGGATGGGTAAAAGTAATGCGCAAAGTATTACGAAAACCGCAACTTAGGCATCATTCTAAAGCCCAATAAAGTGATTATTGAACCTGGAGCACTTGAGCATTCGACGTAAAAATGCCAAGCGTCCAGGCTCTATTTTACGCCAATAGTAGCCAACTAAGCGCTGTTTGAACTCGGTAATTACTGTGGTCTAAGCCTTAGCAACCATCTGACACAATCGTAATCATAGGTTGCCCTATCTCATCATTAATACCGTACAGGTAACATTGGTCACTTTCCCACGTATTGCGTTCTTCACCGCCATACATATAGATAGCGTTTGACCGCTTACCATATATACGGTCTGTGACATTAAGATTGGTATCCATCACCTCTTTGATGTTGTCACTGGTGAGCCTTAAATGCCCATAGTTCGTTGTCACACTTGAGGATACGCCTAGCTGAAGCGCGTGATCCTC
>NZ_JAHGAH010000741.1:0-678 GCF_030248475.1 Vibrio sp. D173a | reverse complement strand
TAGTAAGAGCGAGAGTTAGGGATTCATACTGTCTGGTTAAAAGAGGCGTGGTATGTTTGTCGATTTTTTAGTGAGATTAACCATAGGCACATTGGTGATCCTTGGTTTTAAACTCAGTGCACTTTATTTCTTGCCAATGGTATTACTACTAAATACTCATCATAAAGAGTTCTTTGGCTGGTAAATCGAAAAAACGGAGCATTAGGCTCCGTTTTTTATTTGCTGCTAATCCTAAATTACAGGTCTAAGCCGCTTCGATAACACGCTCGATACGCTTCATTGAACCCATCAAGTGTTGGTCAAGCAACTCAGTCGCTTGCTCTGCATTCTTCGACAATACCAGCTTCATGATCATCTCGTGCTCGTCGATATTAAACAGCGCTTCTGAATCTTGGCCTTCTGAAAGTGCAAGGAAACGGTAGCGCTTCACTTGGTTGATGAGATCACTAAAGAACTCAAACATGTTCTTTGAATCTGCGCCTTCTAATAGTGCTACGTGGAATTGCTGGTGGCGCTCTTCCCATTCTGCACCATTGAACTCTTCAGCGATGTTATTGATGCGAGATAGCTTGTGGTACGAAGTCAGTACTTCTAGCTCCCAGCTTTCGTCACCGGTAGCGATTGCTTTTTTCAGCAATACAGAAGAGACGACGCGTAGGCTCTCGTAAAGGTCATTAA
>NZ_JAHGAH010000740.1:0-591 GCF_030248475.1 Vibrio sp. D173a | reverse complement strand
TGTCGGCGAAGTGAACAGCCAAATCTACAGCGGTGAAATCGTTGTAGGTCCTGAAGGTTCCGTTTCTCTACCGACAACAGCTATTGAGCAAGAGCTGCAACTTCAACTACCGGAAGATTTCAATGAATCATTAGAAATTACGGTATCAGCAACCGCGACAGAGCTATCCAATGGTGACTCGGAAACGGTTTCACAAACGATTCATATCAATGCGACCGGTGCTCATATTGAGCATGCTCCTGAAGCGCTTCCTGTTGCTGCGACTGTGGAAGAAGATGGTTCAATCATCATCACGCAAGAAGATCTGTTAGCTAACGCTCGTGACCTAGATGGCGACCAACTAACCGCACTTAACTTAGCCACTGATGATGAGAGTGTGACCATTACGGACAACGGTGATGGCACATACACATTAACACCAGATGCAGACTTCAACGGTGACGTTATGTTCACGTTTGATGTTTCCGATGGTGATGATGTCGTTTCTACTAACCTAGAGTTAACCGTTTCCCCAGTGAATGATGGCCCTGAAGCACAAGACCATGCATTTACAGTCGGCGAGGACGGTGTACTCACATTCAATGATGAAGA
>NZ_JAHGAH010000074.1:0-37415 GCF_030248475.1 Vibrio sp. D173a | reverse complement strand
CTTCTTCCATTCAATGAAAGTTGAAGCGCTCCAATATGAGCCGATCATGATGCGAGACGAGATGCGCCAAGCGATTTTCGAATACATAGAGGTTGATTATAATCGGACGAGAAGGCACAGTGCTCTTGGATATCTAAGCCCAGTTAACTTTGAACAACAAAATGTCGCTTAATGAAGTTTCCAGTCTGGCTGGAGCAGATCACTACCCTATCCTTCAATGGTGTGGAACAAGCATCAAACGGTTTGGAAAGTATTTCTAACGAAGCGATTTTCATCATCAGTGAAGACTTGAGCACGCACGCCGCAAGCAGCTGTAGCTATTTCAGAACCGAGTCTGGTTGTGATGACAGCGTTTCACTTCCCTTTACTCTGAATGTCTACTTCACCGAAGATTCTGACCGCTCAGCCATTCAAGCTATGCCATACGACCCGTTTATCTTTGCAACTCCGGGGACCTACCATGGCGATGGCATTACGTTCCAACCAGGTCGCAAGTGGGAAGTACACTTAGCTGACCAGGCACCAACAGAACAATTTGACGACCAAAACCTCTTCGGCGTAGGCGTTGATGCAAGTGACCCTGCACAAGGTAAGTACTTCAAAACCGCCAACAACTTACCATGGGCGCTATTGATAGTAGAGGATTGGAATTGGCCTCTTGAGCGTGTCGATATGGTGGACGCTTATCCTCAATTCCAAACTTGGGCAGAATCTGCTGGCGAACGAAGCACTGACTGGCACACCGCTTCAGCACCAAATAAATGCTACATTCCATAGGAGATAACAGCCCCCCAGCGCCTTCGCAAAATACCCAAGCAAAGTTGCTTCTGTCCCACTCGATAAAGGTACAGCGAACATTGACTTTAACGTCTCTGATAGCCAAGGCCGCCTGCTTGTTGAAATTTGGTTCTATGATGGCAGCGCCCCAATCCAGAAAGTCATTACTTCTGGTGACAGTTTTTGGGTCATGTAGCCAAATAGGAGTAAGGTCTAGAAAACGACCTTCCAATATAATTCCTCACTCTTTTACTTCAAAATCGCATCGTTCTTTTGAACATGCGATTTTTTTGTTGTAAAACAGTAGGGATACTCATTTGACGGGAAAATACGTTGGACAATCCGAAAACCTTCATTTTGGTCTTTGTTGCTGCCATCGTCGCATTATGTCTGGCTCTGTGGCTTACACCTTCTGATGAAACAAAGACCATCACCGCAACCGTCATTTCAAATACGTTAACGCAATCACTCGATGGTCAAAGACGTTATCTAACGATTGAATCTGAAGAATCAGAAATCAAACGCGTCGCTGTACCAGTTTCCACCCATTGCCCTAAAGGTGCATTGGCAACATTCAGCCAACCAACAGATTCACTCTTCGAGCAACCGCTCACGTTTTTAAGCTGTGAATAAGCTTACTCTTCACAGTTATTTAAGGCGCCATACTACTTTGAGGAAACAAAAGACGATGCAAGCACTGATCAGTACTGAAGAACTTAATAGCCTACTCGGCCAACCTAACGTCAAACTCCTCGACGCGAGTATTGCGTTTCAAATCCCTTCAGAAGCCGAAAAAGTTAAAGATAAGTGGCTTCCTAATTCCCTACGCTTTGATTACGACAACGATTTTTGCTTACCTGATTCATCTCTGCCACATATGATGCCAACAGAAGAAGGCTTTAACCAAAGCGCGCAACAGCTCGGTTTGAACAACGAAGATTTGATCGTGGTATACGACAACTCAGGGACACTTGCCGCACCAAGAGCATGGTGGATGTTCAAAGCAATGAGTCATGAGAATGTTCGAGTTCTGAACGGCGGTCTTCCCACTTGGATTAAAACTGGGCTTCCTGTTACGAGTGCTTTATCGCAACCAAGCGGAAAAGGTAACTTTTCAGGCAAGCTCAACCAAGAAGCGTTTTTGAGCGCCCAAGCTGTACTTGCTCATTCGAATAACCAAAGTGCAAACATCATCGATGCAAGAGCCAAAGCTCGTTTCCTTGGTGAAGTGCCAGAACCACGAGAAGGGCTACGCAGTGGGCATATTCCAAATTCGGTTTGCTTACCGTTTCAAGAATTCTTGACCAACGGTCACATTAAACCGAATTCAGAGTTGCAACAGATATTTAGCTCACTAACAATAGATAGTGATAATTCAATCATTTTTAGTTGTGGCTCCGGTGTAACCGCATGCATTTTGTTACTTGCGGCGTATCAAATTGGTCTGGACAACCTGTCGGTGTACGACGGTTCTTGGACCGAATGGGGTGCAGACCATTCTCTACCTATCGAGCGTTAAGATCAGGAGCAGTAAAACGATATGATCGGCATAAAGAAGAACATTTGGACGCTCTACATGACGCTGTTTGCGATAAGTGTGGGTTTGTTCTCTCTGTTTGGTCATTATCATTACGAAGCAACTCTCGATAAGTACAAAGATAAGCAGCTCTTACAATTAGAGCTGTTTGCCTCCTCCGTCGAGTCTTTGTTCAAAGGACAAGAAACACTGTTGGAAGTAGTTGGGCACCAACTGATAGAGCAAAACGACTTCACTCGAACGGCTTCCCTTCAAATGCGTCCCTTGCTTGATGATTTGATGGATATCCACCCTGTTATCGCCGCTTTTGGCCTGACTAACCCTGAGGGGGATTATCTGGCCATCAGCTCTAATCTGGATTTACAAAAACTACAAAACCTAAGGCAAGATCCTCAAACCAAAGGGACATTCGAAGCTGCACTTCAAGCCCAACACATGGTGGTTGGCAGAACCTATTTCATGCCCGCACTCGATTCATTAGTGATCCCTATCCGAAAGGCAATTCGAAATAAGAATGGGGACGTAATAGCAGTAATGACAGCGGGGTTTAACATGAACTCCTCCTTAGTGTTCAGAAACGACGTGCATGCCAATAAACACAATCGCGTATCATTAGTTCGTGAAGACGGTTACCTTACTTTTACCTCCGCGGAGCAATCTAATCTATTCAGCTATACGCTCCCTGCAGATGGACAGATAAAAGCGATTGTCTTTGAGCAAGTCGAGAAAAAGTACGACTGGAGCCGCGATACCGTAAAGAGCTTATCAAGTGCGGTAAACATTGTTGCCGATGACCCAAGAATCAATCAACTGGTGACACTTAAGTATTTACCTGATTACAAACTTTGGGCTTCCTCTTCAACCGATCTACGCTACATCCAACGTGGCTTCTTCGATCAGTTTGCTCTCTATTCCATCGTTTTTCTTTTTATCCAAGCAGGTTTCTATGCACTGGTTCGCTCAATTGCGAATAACGAGCTCGCAACGCGACAAAAACTGCTTTATCAGGCGCATCATGATCATTTAACACTACTGCCTAACCGTGAATATCTGAGAGCACACATCACAAGATGGCTGAATGAAACTTCAGATCCATTTGCTTTGATGTTCATTGATATCGATAACTTCAAATCAGTAAACGACACACATGGCCATGAATTTGGTGACGAAGTGCTCAAGCAAATAGCGCTGCGCTTGAAGAGTTTCGACAGTGAAGACCGATTGATTGTTAGAGAAGCGAGCGATGAATTCATCTTACTTGTCAATCAAACAGACGACAGCGTAGTAAGGACGCTAGCAAGCGATCTTATTCATTACCTATCCGAACCTTACATAGTTCACGAAAACCAGTTCCTTCTCAGTTCTAGCGTCGGTGTTGCACTCTATCCTTCGCATGGCAAAAGTTTGGATGCGCTACTTCGCTCAGCGGATATCGCCATGTATCAAGCCAAAAAGGATCGTAACGCTTACAGTATTTTCGACCAACAAATGCAAGAGAAGCACCTCCATAAGATGAAGATAGAGCAACGTTTAAGACTCGCTATCGAAAGGCAAAGTTTGTTTTTGGTGTATCAGCCACAGTTGAACAGAGATGGTGAAATCTATGGCGTTGAGGCGCTTGTTCGCTGGCAGGATGAAGAGCTTGGATTTGTACCGCCAAACGAGTTCATTCCGGTCGCCGAGAGCTCAGGTTTGATGGTAAGACTCGGCGAGTTAATCATAGAGAAAAGTTTCGTCGATATGGCACGTTTAACAGGGCGTGTAAAACAGTCTATCCAGATGTCGATTAATATCTCGGTCAAACAATTTATCCAAGTCAACTTCATTGAGGATCTGGTGGCCATGATTGATAGACATAAGGTGGAACACAGTCGCATCACACTGGAAATTACTGAGAACCTGTTCATCGAGGACCTCGAAAAATTTGCTCCAATTTGCCAACGTCTACATTCGCTAGGCTTTAAGCTCTCTCTGGATGACTTCGGTACTGGCTACTCTTCCCTTTCGATGCTTAAAGCGTTACCAATTGATGAAGTCAAAATCGATAAGAGCTTTGTCGATAACATTGAGAACGATGAAAAAGCACTGAACATGGTGCAAAACATCATTGCGATTGGTAAAAACTTTGGGATGAAGGTGCTTGCTGAAGGTGTGGAAACTCGCCATCAACGTGATCAACTTACTGCTTGTGGGTGTGATTTGATTCAAGGCTACTTCTATTCCAAACCACTCCCTTTCGAACAGTTGGTTAGCTTTGCTGAAGAGAACCACAACGAAAAAGCCGTCGAACAATAACGACGGCTTGATTTACGTAGTTATAGTATAAGGAGCAGAGACTAGTTCTGCATTTCCTTATACATCACTTCGACTAACTCTCCTTTCGGGTCTCCTGACAGTTCCCATGTAAAGATTCCACCCAAGTTAGATTGTTTCGCCCAGTCTGCTTTGGCTTTGATAGAGCGCTGATCTTCAAATGAGATAAACACCTTCTTGTCTGGGTTCCATAAGTATGGCGCTTGAGCTTGCTCATCATATTTATACTCATATCCTTGTTTCGCACTATAGTTCTTCATCAGATCCCAGAACATGAAGTAGCCATTCTCACCAGTACCAAACTGCGCGCCTTTCTCTGACAATAAGTCTTGAGTTGGCAAACCATCGGCAAAATCTTTAGTTCCTTGCCAACCGCGACCATAAAACGCCGCACCAATCACTAGCTTTTCACTCGGAATGCCCAACTCAATCATTTGATTAATGAACACATCTGCGCCCATCCCCCACCAACTGCGGTCAGTCGCATGTAGGTTAGTCATATGCCCTGTCTGCTGTCCCCAACCACCAAGGAAGTCGTAAGTCATCACAAACATGTTGGTTAGGTAAGGCTGCGCCGCTTTCCAATCGATGCCCGCCGCTTTTGGACCAACACCCACCGCTGTTGAAAGTTCGTAATCGCGCTTGGTCTTTTTCGCTAACGCATCTAGATCACCACGCATGGTTTTAACTAAGTAAGTGAAGGCATCACGCTCTAATGCTTTTTGCTCATCTGTCAGCTTGGTATCTGGATTCCAAGGAGACGTAGTCAAACCACCACCACCAGGATATTCCCAGTCCAAGTCAATGCCGTCAAAGAAATCGTACTTTGTAATCAAGTAGACCGCCGTTTTAGAGAACTGATCCATTGCTTGTTGGTTTTTAGCCATAGCGTGGAAAGGTTCAGACATGGTCCAACCGCCAAAAGAAGGAAGAATTTTTAGATCAGGATGTTGCTTCTTAAGTTCGGCCAATTGGGCGAAGTGCCCTTTATATGGAACGTCTACAGAGACCGGACCAAAGTCTTTTTCAAGTGCCGCCTCGGTATCAACCAAAATCGCCGTGTACGGTTCTTTGCCTTCACAGTGCTTTGCAACCAGCTTTTGAATATTTTCCGAAGCACCAGTATGAGGACCACACATACTTAAAAATGCGTAGATAATGTGAGTCAGGTTATCAGCCGGAATATCTTTAACCGTGTATGGATTGTCTGCATTTGCGTACTGCCAATCGGCAAAATAGCCCGCCACGACTTTTTGCTCAGCTTGTGCAATACCTGTAAGCCCCGTAAATAATGCAGCTGCGAGAAGTGTCTTTTTCATAATTTCCTCCAGAGTAATCAACTACAAATTACCCCTGAGGATTATTTTTAACTTGGAAACGAAATCAGGCTGCGAGTCATTTATAAATCCTCGCAGCCTGATTACATAGTTTGCATATTATTTGTGCTAAACCTCTGATGTACTGTTGCCGTGCATCTGCTCATCCAAGTTAAGAACCGTCAGTGCATTACTAACGCTGGTTGCAATAACATCTATCGCGCCAGTTCTTAAGGCCCCAAGTAGCGCCAATGGTTTACTGTTTTCTGCCGCAATCGCAATCACTTCTGCAATTGGACGAAACTCTTCAATACCTAAGCCGATGACTCGGTCACTCATTACTGTGTTTGCTACATCGCCGTGGATGTCAAAGAAGTCATAACCCGCAAAGTCCCCTACGACGCCTTGCATCAAACGGGATTGCACCACTTCATCTGGAGTAAACCAGCCAAGGTCAACCATGTAGCTGTTTTCACTCATATCACCGATACCAACAAGAGCGACATCCGCCTTGCGCGCCAAGTCCAGAGTCTGTTTAACCGTGGCGTTTTGCATAAAGGCCACCTTTTGCTCTCGGTTTTCAGCGTAGGCAGGGGCATACAGGGTTTCCGATGTACCGCCGTATTTCTTGGCGAATTGTCGGCAAATGTGGTCCGCATTGTACATACCGCCACGAGGGTGAATCCCGCCAATACCGCACACAAACTTACAATCACGCGGAGTGATAACACCAATATGGTGAGCCACAGAAGAAACGTTACGCCCTTGCCCTACCGTCACGACCATGCCGTTCTTTAAAGTACTGGTCAGGTAGTTAGAGACCAAACCAGACACTTGGAGACGCTGCGCTTCTTCATTAAGTTGATCCAAAGCGACCAACGCTCGTTTCACACCAAAGCGTTCGATGAGGCGCTGCTCTATCTTGGCGCTAAACACAGGGTGATATTTTACGGTAATCTCTACAATGCCTTCATCACGAGCCTGCTTCAGCATTCGCCCTACTTTGGCCCGCGATATGGAAAACTTTTTCGAGATCTCTTCTTGGGTCGTACCGTCTTGATAATAGGCAACGGAGATCTCAGTTAGTAAATCTGTGCTTTCAATAGAAATGTCTTGATTAGAACTGCTCATGTTTTTCTCGCCCTTTTAGAGGATCGACATTGTATGCATTAGTGAGCATCCGCTCATTGACTTAGCATATGTTACCTTCCAATTTTACTGCGACATTTGCTCACTGCAATGACATTTTCTCACTACGTAATTTTATTAATGTCAGCACTGCTCAAGCCTTGAACAATAAGGGCAAACGTTTATTTCGGCCATGCTCTGAACACACAGCAAAAAAACGTTGATGAACATCACTTAAAGTCGGTTTCGGCGATTGACTTTCAGCATGGATAGGATAAATATGGATTCATCATTTACTCAGCTACCGATCAAATGTTCATAGCAAATGTTCGGTACCGAAATTTTCCGTAGTTGGCTGAGCAGATGTCTCGTTAAATATGATGAGACGATTAGCCGACACGCTTGCAAATGCACAAGCTGTGGTACTCAAAACCACACTTAAGCCCATTTATATAGGATGATCGATTATGAGCAACAAGTTAGAGCAACTTCGTAAACTAACAACTGTAGTAGCGGACACTGGTGAAATTGACGCAATCAAAAAGTACCAACCTGAAGATGCAACAACGAACCCATCTCTTATCCTAAAAGCGGCTCAAATCGAAGAGTACGCACCTCTAATCGACGCTTCTATCGAATACGCAAAAGCACAAAGCAACGACAAAGCACAACAAGTACAAGACACTTGTGACATGCTTGCAGTAAACATCGGTAAAGAGATCCTAAAAACTATCCCTGGCCGTATATCTACAGAAGTAGATGCTCGTCTTTCTTACGATACAGAAGGCAGCGTTGCTAAAGCTCGCCAGCTTGTAAAAATGTACAACGACGCAGGCATCACTAACGACCGCATCCTAATCAAACTGGCTTCTACTTGGGAAGGTATCCGCGCTGCAGAGATCCTAGAGAAAGAAGGCATCAACTGTAACCTAACGCTTCTATTCTCTTTCGCGCAAGCTCGTGCATGTGCTGAAGCAGGCGTTTTCCTAATCTCGCCATTCGTTGGCCGCATCATGGACTGGTACAAAGCGAAAGAAGGTCGTGACTTTGAAGCTTCAGAAGATCCAGGTGTAATCTCAGTAACAGACATCTACAACTACTACAAAGACTACGGTTACAACACAGTTGTTATGGGCGCAAGCTTCCGTAACATCGGCGAGATCCTAGAACTTGCTGGCTGTGACCGTCTAACTATCGCTCCTGCTCTTCTTGCTGAGCTAGAAGCGGCTGAAGGCGAAGTTGTAGAGAAGCTGGTTGATTCTAAAGGTTCTAAAGAGCGTCCAGCTCCAATGTCTCACGCTGAGTTCCTATGGGAGCACAACCTAGACGCAATGGCTGTTGAGAAAGTAGCTGAAGGTATCCGTAACTTCGCGGTTGACCAAGGCAAACTAGAAGACATGATCGCAGCTAAGCTTTAATTGCTTACCAAAAGCGAGTAGCCAGCCTACTCGCTTTTAGCATCAGCGCTTTATTCAAAAAATTCTATTTGAACTTGTTCCGACGAGTTCCCTCTATTTAAATCAAATATCGAGAAGTAACTACTATGGATCGCTCTCTTCTAACACGAAAGTATCTAGCTAATGCAATCCGTGCACTGAGCATGGACGGTGTTCAACAAGCTAACTCTGGTCACCCAGGTGCACCTATGGGTATGGCTGACATCGCTGAAGTTCTTTGGCGTTCTCACCTAAACCACAACCCATCAAACCCAGAGTGGGCTGACCGCGACCGTTTCGTACTGTCTAACGGCCACGGCTCTATGCTTATCTATTCTCTACTGCACCTTGCAGGCTACGAGCTATCTATCGACGATCTTAAAAACTTCCGTCAGCTTCACTCTAAGACTCCTGGTCACCCAGAGTACGGCTACGCACCTGGTATCGAAACAACAACGGGTCCTCTAGGTCAAGGCATCACTAACGCTGTTGGTATGGCAATGGCTGAGAAAGCACTAGCGGCTCAGTTCAACAAAGAAGGCCACGACATCGTTGACCACTTCACTTACGTGTTCATGGGTGACGGCTGTCTAATGGAAGGTATCTCGCACGAGGCTTGTTCTCTTGCTGGTACACTAGGCCTTGGCAAACTGATCGCATTCTGGGATGACAACGGTATCTCTATCGATGGTCACGTTGAAGGTTGGTTCTCTGACGATACACCTAAGCGTTTTGAATCTTACGGCTGGCACGTAATCCCTGCTGTGGATGGTCACGACTCTGAAGCGATCAACGCAGCAATCGAAGCGGCAAAAGCAGATCCACGCCCTACACTTATCTGTACTAAAACTATCATCGGTTTTGGTTCTCCAAACAAATCTGGTTCACACGACTGTCACGGTGCGCCACTAGGTGCTGAAGAAATTGCAGCGACACGTAAAGAACTAGGTTGGGAGCACGGTCCTTTTGAAATTCCGCAGGAAGTCTACGCAGAGTGGTCAGCGAAAGAAGCAGGCGCAGCTAAGGAAGCTGCGTGGGACGAGAAATTTGCAGCTTATGAAGCAGCGTACCCTGAGCTGGCAGCTGAATTCAAACGCCGCGTAAACGGTGACCTACCAGCTGAGTGGGAAGAGAAAGCAAACCAAATCATTGCTGACCTTCAAGCAAACCCAGCAAACATCGCATCACGTAAAGCATCTCAAAACGCACTAGAAGCGTTTGGTCAAATGCTTCCAGAATTCATGGGCGGCTCTGCTGACCTAGCGCCTTCTAACCTAACTATGTGGTCTGGTTCTAAGTCTCTAGAAGCGAACGACTTCTCTGGTAACTACATCCACTACGGTGTACGTGAATTTGGTATGACAGCGATCATGAACGGTATCGCGCTACACGGCGGTTTTGTTCCTTACGGCGCAACATTCCTAATGTTCATGGAATACGCACGTAACGCTATGCGTATGGCTGCTCTGATGAAGATTCAGAACATCCAGGTTTACACGCACGACTCTATCGGTCTTGGCGAAGATGGCCCAACTCACCAACCTGTTGAGCAAATCGCGTCTCTACGCCTGACTCCAAACATGAGCACGTGGCGTCCATGTGACCAAGTTGAGTCTGCAGTAGCATGGAAACTGGCGATTGAACGTAAAGATGCACCATCTGCACTTATCTTCTCTCGTCAAAACCTAGCACAGCAAGAGCGTACTGCTGAGCAAGTTGCAGACATCGCAAAAGGTGGCTACATCCTGAAAGACAGCGATGGTAAACCTGAGCTAATCCTTATCGCGACTGGTTCAGAAGTTGAGCTAGCTGTGAAAGCGGCAGAACAACTAACGGCTGAAGGTAAGCAAGTACGCGTGGTTTCAATGCCAGCTACTGATACTTTCGACAAGCAAGACGCGGCTTACCGTGAATCTGTACTGCCATCAGACGTAACGGCACGTATCGCTGTAGAAGCGGGCATTGCTGACTTCTGGTACAAGTACGTTGGCTTCGACGGTCGCATCATCGGTATGACAACATTCGGTGAGTCTGCACCAGCTGACCACCTGTTCGAAATGTTTGGTTTCACTGTAGAAAACGTAGTGAACACAGCAAAAGAACTGCTAGCTTAATCGCTTAGAATTATCAGTTTTCTCTATTGCGAATTTGAAAACTGAAAAGCCCCGCTCTCTGTAGCGGGGCTTTATTTTATCTGTTCATTTTGAACAATGATTCAACGATCTAGTTCTAGTTCGTATCACTTCTCTTCAAACTGATTCGCAAGTCGGTAGAAGTCTTGAACCTGCTCTTTTAACTGCTTACTGTTTTGCTCTACAGAATATGTCGCGGCCAAGTTCTGCTCTGCGGTAGAAGCAATCGAATGAATGTGTTGATTCACATTGCTAGACAGTTGCAGTTGCTTATTGGCAGAATCCGCGACATTCACCATCAACCCATTCATGGTTTGCATCATCTGCTCTACTTCCGACAAACGCAACGCACTTTGCTCTGCAACTTGTGAGCATGTATCCGTTTGATCTTTGTTAGCGATAATGTCTTTCTGCCAGCCCTGAATCGTCATCAACATGGTTTCAATGGATGCTTTAATTTGCTCAGTTGCATTCGAAGTCCGTCCAGATAGCGCTCTCACTTCATCGGCAACCACAGCGAAGCCGCGACCTTGTTCACCCGCTCGTGCTGCTTCAATTGCTGCATTAAGCGCTAGCAGATTCGTTTGATCGGCAATACCACCTATCTCCTCCATTAATTGACTTACCTTCTGCGCTTGATCACTCAGTTGATAAGTCGTCTCTGTGGCTTTCTCCGCCTGTAAACTAAGCTGCGCTAGGTTAGTATGAGTTTGATCAATCGTGTCTTTCGCCATCAAACAAGATTTCAAAGTGTCATCAATCAATACATGGGCTTCATGAGAACTAGATGATACTGAATTGGCAGATGCTTCCATTGAATCGGCCGCGTCACGAACCTCGTGAATATCGTTGTTTTGCTGAGTCAGTGCAGACAAGACTTCTGCCGTTGTGTGACTCAACTCTTCAGCACAGTTTTGTAATGGCACAGCTGAATCTGTCATACGTCCAAGGACAGTACGAATACGAGCAGAGAGCATCTTTATATGAAAATCTGCAATCGAGAACGGTTTATTACCTGAATACACTAAACGACTCACGCTATCGTATTGGGTTTGCAGCTTTTTAAATTGCAGTGGTGTATCAATAAGCTCTTGGCGGAACAACATTGCGAGCACCCCAGCCGGGAGCAATGTCGCAAGCCAAGCCAAAGGTCCTTCAAGTGAAAAAGCGAAGCCAGCTGTTGGTGCCGCAAGCGCACCAAGTAGAATCGCATAACGCAACGTATCACTCAGTTTCAAGGTCCAAGCACGGCCAGATTTTTCAGCCTTCAATAAGCCCTGATATGCTTGAGAAGCAATGTCCACCCACTCTCGCTTTGGCTTTACACGAACCGACTGATATCCCACAACTTGGTGGCCTTCATAAATGGGCGTTACATAAGCATCCACCCAGTAATATCCACCCGACTTCGTGCTATTTTTTACAATTCCGCGCCACGCTTTGCCTTGTTTTAGACGAGTCCACATATCACCGAATGCCGCTTTAGGCATGTCACCATGGCGTACGACATTGTGGTTTTGTCCGAGCAATTCATCGTGACTGTATTCAGCGATTCTGCAAAATGCATCATTGCAATAAGTGATAACACCTTTGAGATCGGTAGTGGAGACCAGTTCGTCAGAATCTCCTACGAGAGTTTCTTGAGCTTTATTGGAAGTTAAGGCTGACATAGATGAGGCTTCTGTAGTTATTATTAAATTGCGACAGGATATATACACGATTGTTATATTTATTACAAAATGCTAGAGAAAAAACCTTACTGATGCGACATTTCAAGGCTAAAAAACTTACGTAGATAACAATAATTAACCAACAATGTTACGAGGTGTGAGCTGACAGACAAAAAAAGAGCCAGCCTAAATAACTGGGTCTTATAAAACTTGAGAGCTGACTATGCAACTTGCGATTCAGAATTATTATTTGCTTTGATAAAAAATATTCCCATTACCGATAGTACAAAAGGCAGGAATGGTCGCTGACATCAAACCAAGAAACTGCAGCGCCACAGGGAGAGTGATCATACTGGATGAGGGCGCAATTTGTTTTCCGATCAACGCAATAACGGAAATCAGCAGTATGTTCCCTGTCATCAATAAAGCTTGGCAAAGCGATAGTAGCCAGACGTTTCGATTCATCTCACTCCTTGAGTCTTTTTTAACCTATTTAGACACCATAACGGATTTAAAACTAAAACACATCGAATATGTGCAACAGGTGAATTTTCATATTGCTGGGATATTAAAAAAGCCAGCGAACTGCTGGCTTTTGAAAGATTAGAAACGCTTATGTTTACTTAGCGCGACGTGCTTTTACTGCATCCGATAGCTGACGTAGAACGGTTTCAGTATCTTCCCAACCGATACATGCATCAGTAATGGATTGCCCGTAAGTTGCTGCCTTACCGTCAACTAAGTCCTGACGATCTTCAACAAGATGAGATTCGATCATCACGCCAAAAATAGCATCTTCGCCGCCAGAGATCTGCTCTGATACGTCATCAGACACCAACATCTGACGTTTGAACTGCTTAGAGCTGTTAGCGTGACTAAAGTCGATCATCACTTTCTTCGGTAGACCCGCCGCGTCTAGCTCGTCTTTGATTTGCGCTACATGAGACGCACTGTAGTTAGGCTCTTTACCACCACGAAGGATGATATGACAATCAGGGTTACCCGCCGTTTCAACAATCGCAGAGTGACCGTACTTAGTAACTGATAAGAAGTGGTGAGATGCGCTTGCTGAACGGATTGCATCACTCGCGATTTTGATGTTGCCGTCTGTACCGTTTTTGAAGCCAACTGGGCAAGACAAACCTGACGCTAGCTCACGGTGTACCTGAGATTCAGTCGTACGTGCACCGATAGCACCCCAGCTAATAAGGTCCGCTACGTACTGTGGCGTGATCATATCTAGGAATTCGCTTGCAGTAGGAAGGCCCATGTCTGTTAAGTCAAGCAACAGCTTACGACCAATACGAAGACCGTCGTTTAGCTTGTAAGTGTCATTTAGGTACGGGTCGTTAATTAGGCCTTTCCAACCTACCGTTGTGCGCGGTTTTTCAAAGTAAACGCGCATCACTACTTCTAGTTGCTCACCGAGTTCATCGCGAAGTACTTTCAATTTCTTACCATACTCAACCGCGGCTTCTGGATCGTGAATAGAACACGGACCAACAATCACCAGCAAGCGGTCATCTTTGCCTTCAAGAATATTGTGGATGGCGTTGCGACATTCAAACGTCGTTGTGGAAGCAGTTTCGGTTGCCGGAAATTTCTCGAGCACTGCAACAGGTGGCAATAGCTCTTTTACTTTGTTAATTCTTACATCATCAGTTTGAAACATTACTTCTACTTCCTAATTACTATCCCTGGCCCACTATTTTATCCCAACTTTACTCAGTGCAACATTGTTCACAAAGCAAGCAATAACAAGGGCTGTAGGCTCATTTAATTGTGTCGATGGAAGTAACTTATCGACTTAACAGTAGACTTGCAATCACTTTTCTAAAAAAATGCAAATTAACAACTAATGTTCATTTCAAAGCACGGCGTACATTTAAGTTTACGAAAAAAGTTCAATAAAATTAGTTATTTTCTTAAAAGTTTAAAAATCTTGTCTACAATGTAAGAAATATCAGAAGTTTGTGAGGAAGTTCGCGACGAAAATTGTAGCAAGTTCTAAGATAATGTTGCTTGATGTTAAATTAAATGAATATTAAACTAATTTTTTATAACTACCTAGTTTTACTCTAATTGTTAAAACAAAGTAGAAATTAATATGCAATCAATACAAGGAAAAACTATGAAAAAAGTAGCAATTGCAGTAGCAGCAGTGGTAGCTGGTGGTTTAATTAACTCTGCTCAAGCTGAAATGTATATCGGGGGCAAAGTGGGCATGACTACTTTAGATGATGCTTGCTATTTAAACAGCCCTTGTGATGATGATGCTTTCGGTGCCGGAATGCACATCGGTTACGATTTTACCGATATCATTGGTCTTGAGTATGGCGTTGATTACTTAGGTGACTACAAAGCTAACTTCAAGTCAGGGGCTAATACAGTTGATACGATTGATGGCGACCTTTGGGCACTAACTCTTGCACCTAAATTTAACTGGCATCTAAACGATACGTGGAACCTATTCGCGAAAATCGGTGGCGCTTACATGATTTCTGGTGATGAGAAAGACCTTGTACCAACGGGTTCATTAGGTGCCGAGTACACTATCGACAGAAACTGGAGCGTTCGTGGTGAATACCAACGTTACCAAGGTATGTCTGATAATGTGATAGATGACATGGATGCAAACTTCTTCGGTATCGGTGTTAATTACAAATTCGCGGCAGCGCCAGTTGTAGCTGCAATCGTAACAGAAGAGGTTCTTGAAGAAGAGCCTGTTTTATTAACGAAGACGCACAAAGAAGAGTACGGTTCAGGCACATTTGAATTCGACAGTGCGAAACTAACTGACTCAGTATCTGAGCGTCTAGACAACTTCGTTAACTTCTTGAACGAATACCCACAAGCTCAAGTTGAGATTACAGGTTACACGGATAGCTCTGGTCCAGCAGCTTACAACCTAAAACTGTCTGAGCGCCGTGCACAAGCTGTTGCAGATTACCTAATCGCAGCAGGTATCGATGCGGACCGTTTCACGGTTACAGGTATGGGTGAAGAAGATCCAGTTGCTGACAACAGCACTCACGAAGGTCGCGAGCAGAACCGTCGTGTTGTGGTACATGTACCTGAGTTCCAATACGAAGAACTTGTACAACCAGAATAAGATTTTCCACTCTTTTCTCTAGAATAAGGGGTGCTTCGGCATCCCTTTTTGTTTGCTTCGTATTTGTTCACTCCAGCACCATTTGCAGCTCAGAATCCCTCAACTCGCTTCCTGCTTAAATCAAACCTCGTACTTACGCTCCCACCGCTTCTGGTTCGGGCTGTTTTCCCAAACGTGACGGACAATTTAACCAACAAGTTAAGTTTTTGTGCAGCAATACCCGACTGGCTCAAACGGAAAACCGTGTTGCTCTACCCAACTCAAACTTCCCCCTCCTGCTTCCATCACTAAAGAAAGAGTGTTTTATAGTCTCACCGATAATAAAACAAGGGATAAATATGGAATGAATAAACGGTTTAGAGCGCACCGCTAAGAGTTAGCAAGCAAAGTAATTTTCGATATATACGCCAACAAAAAACCGCACCTAATCAGTGCGGTTTGAAACAACAGCTAAACGGCTTTTATGGCGTGAAGAACAGACCAAGATAATGATCCGCTAACAAAGCAACAAACAAAGCGAGTAAGTGATAAATGGAGAATTTAAAGGTTTCCATAGCGCTGTTCTGCTCAGGAGAAAACTTCAATTTCCAAGCGTGATACATAAAACCTGCATTGAGAAGCAGCGACGAAAAAAGATAAACCGAGCCAACCATACCCACCAGCACAGGAAGAATACAAACAAGTGTGAGTAGTATCGTGTAAAGAAGAATCGAAGTTTTGGTGTATTTAATGCCATGAGTCACAGGGAGCATCGGGATATCCACTTTTCGATAGTCTTCGACGCGATGAATCGCGAGCGCCCAAAAATGTGGTGGTGTCCAAATAAAGATAATCATCACCAGTAGCCAAGCATGGGCGTGCAGTTCTCCGGTTACAGCCGTCCAACCAAGTAGTGGTGGCATTGCACCTGCAATTCCCGCAATCACAATGTTTTGCGGCGTTGCTCGCTTTAGGTACATGGTATAAACCACCGCATAGCCTAGCAAACTTAAGAAAGTCATCCATGCTGTCAGTGGATTAACCAAGGCATAAAGCAACACAAAACCAATCACACCCAAAGCAGTAGAAAAAATCGCAACAGATATAGGGTTGGTATCGCCCGAAGGCAATGGTCGTTTGTGCGTTCGAGCCATACGCGCATCAATACGTCGGTCGATGAGATGATTAAACGCTGCCGCCGACCCCGCCATCAAACCAATGCCAACGAGACCGAGCGCAGCTTGTAGCCATGGGAAGTCAACCACTGGGGCCAAGCTCATACCAACAACTGCTGTGATAAGCATTAGGGCGACCACTTTAGGCTTTGTCAGTTTTAAATAGGTTGAACCAATCTTTTTCTTACCACTTTCTAGAGGTAACGCGATTTCTTTACTCATAGCGAACTCCTTTCGCTTGATGACTCCAATAAGCCTTACCTTGCCATAGATAGAACTGACTAACGCAGATAAGTGTAAGCATGATGGCTGCACCGAGATTATGCGCAACCGCTACATAGATAGGCAGTTGGAACACAACATTACTAACGCCTAATAGGATTTGGCAAACCAAAGCTAAGCCAATCCAAGCACCCAAGCGCTGAGAATGATGTGAGTCTTGTTTTAATAGTAATACGCAGTAAATCAGCACAATACATGCAGTAACGATGGCACCAATACGATGACTGACATGAATTGTCATTCGTGCTGGGTAATCTAGAACACCGAACTCATAGTTATCAAACCCTGTTTGCCAGAAAGAAAACGCCTCTTTCCAAGATAAGTAACTGGTCCAGTTCCCCTCACAAATCGGTAAAGCTGTGCACATAAGAGCGGCGTAGTTAGATGATGTCCAACCACCAAGCAGTACCTGCAACAACACCACGCCAAAAGCGATAAAAGAGAAGGTTCTCACGCTCTTCGAAGAGGGAGAGAAATAGAGGCTACGTTGAGATTGTATTTGACAATAGAATACCGCTTGAAGTGCAAGTAGCGTAAAACCACCCAGTAGATGCAGCATCACAATCACTGGCATCAACTTTAACGTCACGGTCCACATTCCTAATGCCGCTTGCCCAAGGACAAGAATGCACAGCAAGACCGGAATCGTCGGATCGACACGCTCGGCTCTCACTGCCATGATTGCCATCACCAGAATAACCAAGCCTAAAGTTCCGGCGAAGTAACGGTGAATCATCTCTAACCATGCTTTCCCTTGCTCGACTGCTCGTTCCGGAAACAACGCATTTGCCTTCGTGACTTCGGCTTCGGTTTGAGGAACGAATAACTGACCATAACAACCCGGCCAATCTGGGCACCCCAAACCTGCATCAGCCAGTCGCGTGTATGCGCCTAACATGATGACCACAAGAGTAAGACACAGGCTGAACCTAACCAAACCGCTTAACGTCATATTGCCCCCTCCCTAGCCTACTCGTGACAACTTCAATAGTTTTCGTAAGTCCGCCAAGACGTCCTTACTTAACCGCACCAAATCCTCATTGGCTTCAGGTGTATAGGACATCACAAGCTGCCCGAGCGGATCGACGATCAACATCTGGCCAGCTTTTACTCTCGATGAAAGCGCGCCATTCATTTGCATCACGACAATGCTCTGGTCAACGTCATTCGTCTCTTCCGAGGTCCATATAACAGGTACAACACGCTCCTGATATTTACCTAATGCAATATGGCTTTGCTGCATCAAGTGTATTTGCTGCTGACATTGTTTTTGACAATCTGAGGGCAATACATACGCTAGTTGCCAACCTTTTTCGTCTAGCGGGGATGGCTGACCTAATTGTTCGAGCGTGACATATGGCTCTACCAGTTCGCCTCGATTGGTTACTCCCGTTTCGTACCAACCTTGACTCAATACAACCTTGGCAATAATCGCGGGTAGCGCAAATAGACAAATCAGTGACACCAATACAATTCGTCCTTTCGTGACTGCATTTGTCATCTCTCACCTCCTTGTGAGCATGGTTGTCGAATCCAACGAATAAAAATCAGGATTGTGATAAGCAAAAATACACCAGCCATAGCAAACCACTGAAAAGCATAACCAAAATGCTTTGCACTAGTTAAAGGTAACGGGTTCCAAGGGAATGAATACGGCCACTGCGCTAAATTGTCGGGTTGAATGACCGTTGGCATTAACTCAGTGTTAAGTAGTTGGCTAAGTTGATTGATGTTGAGGTTTTGCACTCTGATCGTATCGCCGACTTCGGCCATCAGATCTGAACTTAACGGATTAGTCGATTTACGATACAAACGCCCAGTGATGTCATATGGTGCAGGCAGATGTTCAACCTTCGGTAACACGGCTCTGGAGCGTTCTCCCTTCACAAACCCAAGTTCAAGCAACGTCAGAGTCGCAGGATCATGAGACATCGACACGATTTGAAACGCAAGGTAACCCACTTCGCTCTGATACGTCTGGTTATCTAATAAAATAATTGGTAGTGGTTCAGGTGTCACATTCGCTTTTACTTTAATCCCTATAACATTCTCTTCTCGCCAATCGTTCATTTCCAATACTTCAGACATGTCCTTATATGAGGTATTTGCCCTTGCTAAAATGGCTTGCTCCAAAAGCTGCTTTTCATTGCCACGTTCCAATTGCCAAAAGCCCAGTTTGACCAATAGAGAAAACACAGCCACAGTTAAAAAGACAGCAACCCAAACCCATTTTGATAATATCGACGACGAAACCGGAGGTGCTATGTCCACCGTATTTCTGTTCAAATTAACGCTTGTCCTTTTGCTGCTTTTCATCATCTTTAACCTCGCAAAAGCGCTTATCGAAATGGTTCGCGAAGACCCAGAGGATTCATCGAAAAAAGGTAAGCCAATGAGTCATTACCTCGGTCGTCGTGTCATGTTTTCTGCGTTAGTCGTGATACTCCTCCTGATTGCTCTAGGGGCTGGATGGATAGCCCCTAACCCTCGCCCTTACTAGCTTTACAGCACATAAACGAAAACAAACAAGCATAGCCAAACCACATCAACGAAGTGCCAATACCAACTGCCCGCTTGGAATGCAAAATGGTCTTTCGGCGAGAAATGGTCTTTGGCGATACGGAACAGCAATACAATGAGAAAAATGGTGCCAAGACAAACGTGCAATCCATGAAAGCCCGTCAGCATAAAGAAGGTGTTTCCGTAAATACCGGATTGCAGTGTTAGCCCAATGTCTTGATAAGCGTGCGCATACTCAACGGCTTGGTAATAGAGGAAGAAGCCCGCTAAGACGATAGTGATTTCCAACCAAACAATCAGTGCAGTTCGTTTATCTTGTTCTAAGCTGATGTGTGCCATATGTAAGGTAATCGAAGACAATAACAGCAAGATAGTGTTGGTTAATGGAATCCCTTGCCATGGCATAGCTTGTGTCGTTTCCCCACCTGGCGTCGTGGTGAGCGGCCATATCGCTTCAAAACTTGGCCACAACACTTCATGGGTCATGAAGTTGTTATCGGCACCGCCTAACCATGGTACCGAAATCATTCTTGCGTAAAACAGAGCACCAAAGAACGCGCCAAAGAACATCACTTCTGAAAAGATGAACCAACTCATCCCTTGTCTAAATGAACGCGTGATTTGCGCACTGTATTTTCCGGTAAGGGACTCCGTGATAACGTTACTGAACCACCCTGCTAGCATGTAAAGTAGAAACAGCATACCAACCGCGAGAATAATGCCGCCAAGTGTGCCAACCGCGCCATCACTTTGGGTACCTTGAACCGTCATCCCAGCACCGACCGCAACAAGGAATAACGCAAATGCCCCAACAATAGGCCAGCTGCTCTGTGCAGGAACATAATAGGTCTCAGGCTTGTTACTCATAAGTTCTCTCCTTACAGACGCTCACCCGCCTGTTGCTCACTCCTTGAGAGGCTAACTACTGACGACTCGCCCGATTGAGGAGGAAATTTGTAGAGTGTGTAAGACAAGGTCAATGTATGAATTGAATCCGGCACATCCGGTTCAATGTAAAAAATCAAAGGCATACTCGCTTGTTCCTTACCTTCCAATGGTTGTTGATTGAAGCAAAAACACTCGATTTTATTGAAGTAAGCCGCACCAGTACCCGGCGACACGGATGGTACAGCTTGCCCTACCAAGTCGTCACCACTTTGATTAAATGCAAGATATTCAGTTTGAATCACTTCGCCCGGATGAACATCCATGGATACAGCCTTGGGTTTGAATTCCCAAGGCATATCTGGGCTTACATGTGCCATAAATTCCACGCGAATGGTTCTGGTGATATCTGCTTGCATGCCCGTTGGTTGAATCGCTGCCACATCACTGGTTTTGCCGTTAATGCCAAGCGCATCGCACATTATGTCGTAGAGTGGCACAAGAGCAAAACCGAAGCCGAACATCAGCGCAGTCGCTAACAGCAACTTGATAGTGAGTTTCTTATTGGATGAAGTACTTTGCATCTCACTCACCTCACGCTTGCTTAATCAACTTTTGGCGGTGTTGTAAACGTATGATGCGGAGCAGGACTTGGCACCGTCCACTCCAAACCTTCTGCACGTTCCCACGGTTTGGCTGTTGCTTTTTCACCACCACGAATACATTTGATCACCAACCACAGGAAGATAAGTTGAGACAAGCCAAAGGCGAAACCACCTATCGATACGATTTGGTTAATATCCGCAAACTGGATGGCGTAATCAGGAATACGTCTTGGCATCCCCGCTAAACCCAAGAAGTGCATTGGGAAGAACAAGACGTTGACCGAGATGATGGAGCACCAGAAATGCCACAGACTGAGCTTTTGGTCGTACATATTGCCCGTCCACTTCGGTAGCCAGTAATACGCCGCTGCCATAATCGAGAACACCGCACCGGAGACCAAGACATAATGGAAGTGAGCGACAACAAAGTACGTGTCGTGGTATTGGAAGTCTGCTGGCACAATGGCCAACATCAAGCCGGAGAAACCACCTATCGTGAATAGGACAATAAAGGCGATAGCAAATAACATCGGCGTCTCAAACGTCATGGCTCCGCGCCACATGGTCGCCACCCAATTAAATACCTTCACCCCCGTGGGTACTGCAATCAACATGGTGCAGTACATAAAGAAGAGTTCGGCGAATACCGGCATCCCCGTGGTAAACATATGGTGTGCCCAGACGAGGAATGAAAGCAACGCAATACTACAAGTCGCGTAAACCATTGAATGGTAACCAAACAGTTTTTTACCACTGAAAGCCGGAATGATTGCCGAGATAATCCCGAACGACGGCAAGATCATGATGTATACCTCTGGGTGACCGAAGAACCAGAAGATGTGTTGGAACATCACTGGGTCACCACCACCAGCAGCATCAAAGAAGCTAGTGCCAAAGTACTTGTCGGTTAAAACCATGGTCACCGCGCCGGCTAATACCGGCATCACTGCAATCAGTAAGAATGCCGTAATCAGCCAAGTCCAGACAAACATAGGTAACTTGAACCAAGTCATACCCGGTGCACGCATATTTACAATCGTCACGATGACGTTGATAGCACCCATGATGGAACTGATACCCATGATATGGACTGAGAATACAAACAACGCCGTGCTGTCAGGACCATAAGTTGTAGAAAGCGGCGCGTAGAAGGTCCAACCAAAATCAGGGCCACCACCCGGTAAGAACAAAGAGCCGATCAAAATGAGGAACGCAAAAGGTAAGATCCAAAAACTCAAGTTGTTCATTCGTGGTAACGCCATATCCGGCGCGCCAATCATCATTGGAATCATCCAGTTGGCTAAGCCAGTAAACGCAGGCATGACGGCACCAAATACCATTACTAGCCCATGCACGGTCGTCATCTGGTTAAAGAACTGAGGATCAACCAATTGCAAACCCGGTTGGAATAGCTCTGCGCGGATGATCATCGCCATTGCTCCGCCAGTAAGGAACATGGCAAAACTAAACCACAAGTAAAGCGTACCTATGTCTTTATGGCTGGTGGAGTAGAGCCAACGCGTTAGCCCTTTCGGCGCGTGATGATGGTCGTGATCGTCTTCAATCGCAATGGTAGTATTTGCGGTCGTTTGAGCTTCTGCAGGAGCAGATTTCACCGCTTTTTCAATTGGCTTACTCATATTTCCTCCTTGGCACTGTCTTGTGCCTTAAAGGCGTTAACATCGGATGCTTGAACGGTGTCGCCAGTGTCATTTCCCCAAGCATTTCGTTGATAGGTAATAACAGCAGCAATTTCCTGGTCGCTAAGTTGGTTGGCAAAAGCTTGCATCGCTGTCCCTGCACGACCGTTTACTAGTACATCGATGTGAGCCATAACCGGACCCTTAGCTATTTCGCTGCCTTTGATCGCCGGGAATGCGCCCGGGATGCCTTCACCATTTGCTTGATGGCACACGGCACAACGCGCGGTGTAAATCGACTCGCCTTGCCCCATCAAAACTTCCATCGACAGATCTTGCGTCAACGCCTCTTGTGCGGCCGCTTTTTGTAAAGCAAGCTCTTGCTTCTTGTCTGACATCCACTGGTCAAAGTCGTCTTCTGCCATTGCATGAACAACTACTGGCATAAAACCATGCGCTCGACCACAAAGCTCGGCACACTGACCGCGATAGACGCCCGGCTCATCAATCTTGGTCCACGCTTCATTGATAAACCCCGGGATGGTGTCTTTCTTAACCGCGAAGTCAGGCACCCACCATGAATGAATCACGTCATCTGAGGTCATTAAGAAGCGAACTTTACGATTGATAGGCAGAACGAGCGGATTATCCACTTCAAGTAAGTAGTGCGCCCCTTTTGCTTCAATGCCATCAATTTCTTTTTGACTGGTTGCGAGCAGACTAAAAAATTCGACATCCTCGCCGAAGTAGCTGTAATGCCACTTCCATTGAGAGCCTGTGATCTTAATGGTGAGGTCAGATTGGCTAGTATCTTCCATTGCCACCAGTGTTTTGGTTGCTGGAATCGCCATCGCGATAAGGATAATGACTGGGATGACGGTCCAGATAATCTCCACTTTGGTGCTTTCGTGGAAATTAGCCACAACTGCCCCTTTTGACTTGCGGTGTCGGAAGATGGAATAGAACATCCCGCCAAATACAACAAAGGCAATGGCGCAGCATATATAGAAGATCAGCATATGTAATTCATACACTTGCTCACTGATCCCCGTAACACCCCGCGTCATGTTGTAATCATTTTGCTCTGACCAACTTGACGAAGAAAATGTGATAAAAATCACATTCGTTAATAAGGCTAGAGTAGTTGCTAATCTTTTCAAAAGATCTCTCCTCTGCTCAGCCGCTGCGCTTGCGCCAGCTTCCTTGCTTCTCGATGCAAATATCGAACAAATTTACAAAAAATCATAAAAACTACGATTTCAGCACTCTTTGTTATATTTATGTTAAAAGGCTAGTTATAGTTCAATAGTTCTTCAAGAAATTAACTGTGAATAAATTCTGTACAGACTGAAAAATAAATTTGGTTTATCGATTGCCCTCTTTAAAATGTAATTGAGAACCATTTACATTGTAAAAAAGAAAACATTGGGACACTTTCCGTATAAAAGTGTCTAAACAAGTAGGCTCCCCCTGCTAAGGAAAGATGAATATGACAACACAAATTACTCAGTGGCTAGCACGAGACCCAGACCCTAAAACCCGCGAAGAGCTCCAGCACCTAGTCGATGCAAATAATGAACAAGAACTGACAGATCGATTCGGCCCACGTTTGGCTTTTGGTACTGCTGGTTTGCGTGGCAAAGTGGGCGCGGGCCCAAACCGAATGAACCGCTTAGTGATTCAAGAAACGGCTACTGGTCTCGGTCACTATCTGATTGAACAGGTGAAAGATGCTTCGTCTCGTGGTGTGGTTATCGGCTACGATGGTCGCCCTGACTCCAAACAATTCGCACACGATACTGCTTCAGTACTGACCGCCCTAGGCATCAAGGTTTACCTAACCTACAAGGTAGCGGCAACACCAATTGTTGCCTTCGGTGTTCGTGAGTTAAATGCGGCTGCGGCTGTCGTCGTGACAGCAAGCCATAACCCACCAGAGTACAATGGCTTTAAAGTCTACTGGGAAAATGGCGCACAAATCATTCCACCACACGATTCCGGAATTGCTGCAAGAATTGATGAGGCAACAACAAAACCGCTGCCTCTGATGTCACTGGACGATGCAAAACAAAAAGGTTTGTTAGTTTGGCTTGAAGACGAGTACTACCAAACATACCGCAAAACAATGAACGACAATGCCCTGCTAACACCGGACAGCAACACAGATATCTCGATTGTTTACACGGCAATGCACGGTGTCGGTGCGGACATGGCTGAAACGTTGCTCGCAGATGCTGGCTTTGAAAAAGTGGCAAGTGTTTCGGAACAGCGTGAACCAGACGGCACGTTCCCTACCGTAAACTTCCCGAACCCTGAAGAAGCAGGCGCGATGGACATGGTGATGGCGCTAGGTAAATCTGTCAATGCCGATATTGCCTGCGCAAACGACCCTGACGCAGACCGCTTTGCGGTGGCAGTAAAACGCCTAGATGGCGAATACCAAATGCTGACGGGTGACCAAGTGGGTTCATTGTTTGGTGATTACTTACTGCAAGGTCAACCAAACGCACTTGTTGGTAATACCATTGTGTCTTCTCGCCTATTGAGCAGCATTGCTAAAGCACACGGAGCAGAATACTACCAAACGCTAACGGGCTTTAAATGGCTAACCAACGTAGCAATGACGCAAGAGACCGAAGCAAATCCATTCCTATTCGCTTACGAAGAAGCGCTTGGCTACACCGTAGGTAATAAGGTATGGGATAAAGATGGTTTGTCAGCACTGGTCGCTTTCTCTCAATTGACAGGTAAGCTAAAAGCACAAGGCAAAACGCTTTGGGATAAGTTAGAAGAGTTATACCGCCAACACGGTTTCTACTTTAACGCACAGCGCAGCATTGCTCTTGATCCTAAATTACCACCAATCGGTGACAAGCTTCGCGCAAACCCACCGAAAGAGATCGCCGGTAAGCGTATTGAAGTGATCGAAGATCTGAAGTCATCACTTCGCTTTGTAACCGATGGCCCAACAGAAGCAATCAACTTACCAGCGAGTGACGTACTGGTTTACCACCTGGAAGACAAATCACGTGTGATTGTTCGTCCTTCTGGTACTGAGCCTAAGTTGAAGTGTTACTACGAAGTGATCAGCGACTTCCCTGCAGCGATGGATTACGCGCAAGCTAACCAAGCAGCGGAAGCGAAGATGAATGCATTGATCGAAGCGCATCAACAAAGTTTGTAATCCAAGCTTGAAGCATAGACTCTGTGACAACAGTAGATAGAAAAAGAGGCGCATCGAGCGCCTCTTTTTCTTTAATTCAAAACGAATCAAACAATCTGCTTTTGCAAGAAGTGTTTATCAATACCCGCGGCAGGGTAGCCCGAATACTGACCAACCTTTTCAAAGCCTAGTTTCAAGTAAAAGTCGAGCGCTTGGAAGCTATAAGTATCGAGATACAAATGCGTCACCCCGTGTGGCTTTACTTGCTCTTCTAGTAAAGCAATCAGCTTGCTTCCTACCCCCGACGTGCGAGCCTCGGCATCAACCCAAAGGTATTCAACGAACACAGTGTTATTGAACATTTCACCCGTGAGACCGCCAACAACCTTGCCCTCGTCATTCCGAGCAAAACAGCCAACAGCGTCTACATCACCATCCGGTAAATGTATGCGGTTATATGCTCGGATGCCATCACGGATAAGGTCGAGATCGTTTTGTTCTGGATTGAGTTTAAATTCAAGTTTCATACCGCCACTCCTTGGAAATCAGTGCGATACTAAAACAAAAAGCCAGCGAGTGCTGGCTTTTGTATAAAAATCTGATTGTTCCTACACTTTACATCGCAAAGCTACTGAGCATCCATATCGCAGATAATGAACACCAAGCCCATCAGTTTGCCTTGGTACATACGGAATTTGTCATTTTCCAACAACCCTTTACCCAGTGTACCTGCCAGAGCAACCAGCAAGATGTTGAATAGCAAACCGAGTACGTTTAACAGCAAACCAAGCGCAAGCATTTGCTCACCCGAAGATGCAGTAATGTTGCTAGAGACAAACTGAGGTAAAAACATCACGAAGAACACCAACGCCTTAGGGTTCAACAGGTTACTCATCAAAGCACGTTGATAGTAAGTCGATGCCATTTTGTTTTTCTGATCAAGCTCTGGTGCAGCAGAAACATCCGCTCTTAAACAGTCCCAGCCCATTTTTAGTAAGTACGCGCCACCCAGTAGATGAAGCACTTTTAACGCGATTGGGCTCATCGCAATCAAGGTCGAGACACCCATTGCTGCCAATAGGGTCAAAATCACACCCGACGTCGCATTGCCCAAGCTCGCAAACAAACCGACTTTCTTACCATAGCTCATACTAGAGCTAGTAATCAGCAACATGTCAGGTCCAGGCAACAAAAGAAGTGCAACAACGGCGGGGAGATAAACAGGAAGTACAGATAAATCGATCATGGTGGAACTGGCTTTCAAAAACAAGCGGCGGATCTTATACCAATGAATAGATAACAACCAGACCAAATGTCTTCCAAATAAGTAAAATTCAGAAGATACAAAATGTTTAATGCTCAATTTAAAAACAATTAACCTTTTTGGTGTTTATTTTTAATACCGATAGCAATTTTGTACAAAAATAAGCAGGATGGATCCGGTAGACTCCAAAGCCACTAGGCGACACTTGGCAAAATAGAAAGAGATGAAAGAAAAGAATAAGGAAGTTGCGACGTTTAAAATTGCCCAAGAGCTGGGGGGTTTAGAGCTGCTCGAGGCTAAATATGAAAAGCAAAACTTCTCTCGCCATAGTCATGAGGGCTATACCATTGGTGTGATTGAAAAAGGCGCACAACAATTCTTTCGTACTGGCGGCAACCATATTGCGCCGCAAGACAGCATCATTCTTGTCAACGCAGACGAGGTACATAATGGTCACTCAGCGTCAGAAGGAGGCTGGGAATATAAAGCCATGTACCCCGTACCGGAGCAGTTTCAAACGCTCGGGGAGGAACTTGGAGCACCCAATGTAGCTTTGCCCTACTTCCCGCAGCCCGTCGTTTACGATCCGGAACTCGCTAACCAATTACGGTTGGTATTCGATACGCTGGAGAAGTCAGATAACCGCTTACTGCGAGAAACGCTTGTCTACGGCACACTGATCAAACTAGCAAGCAAACACAGTACACATCGAGCCTCGCTTCAAGATGTAACCAAAGCGCAAAGGCAGGTGCATCTGGTCAAAGAGTTTCTTGAAGACTTTCCTCAAACCGATGTTTCTTTGGAAGAGCTAGCAAAGCTCGCAGGATTGAGTCCTTTCCATTTGTTGCGTGAGTTTCAAAAACAGTTCGGCTTTCCGCCGCACGCATTTCAGATTCAGCAAAGACTGAGAATGGCGAAAAAACTGCTCAAGCTGGGGCAAAAGATTTCTGATGTTGCTCAAGAATGTGGCTTTCATGATCAGAGCCATTTGCATCGTCACTTTAAAAAAACCATGGGCGTAACACCTGGGCAGTACATCAAGCATTGTTAGCAATATTGTACAAGGCAACATGCTGAGGTCAGCCTACCTTAACAGTATGTTTTTCTATTCAAGTTGAAGTTATGGATACTATTTTGCCTACTCATCAAGACTCAAAGTCATCACTCTTTTTACAAGGTACGATCGCAATGATGCCATTGAGCATCGCCGTATTGCCTTGGGGGTTACTCGCCGGGTCATTTGCCATCGATACTGGCTTACACCCTATGGAAGGCCAGGCGCTCTCCGCCATTCTGCTTGCAGGCTCAGTGCAACTTGTCGCGATGGGAATGATTAAAGCAGGCGCTGGCCTAACCAGCCTGTTGCTCGCCACGTTTTTCATCACCTGTCGCCACTTTCTCTACGGTGTTTCGATGCGCAGTAAAATATCACCGCTGCCTCTAAAGTGGCGACTTTCGTTAGGGTTCTTACTTACCGATGAGCTGTTTGCCATTGCTGGGCACCAATCCGATAAGCAATTCGATCGATGGTACGCCCTTGGCGCTGGGTTAAGTTTCTATCTGTTTTGGAACTTCGCAACGCTTACTGGCATCGTCGCAGGCAGTTTGATACCTGAATTAAATGAGCTCGGATTGGAATTTGCCGTTGCAGCTACCTTCATCGCGATTGTGGTCCCAACGATAAAAAGTATTCCCGTGTTATGCAGTGTGTTGGTGGCATTAGTTAGCTCTGTGACCCTGAACTATTACCAAGTGGAAGGAGGCTTAATGATAGCCAGTATTCTCGCCATGTTGACGGGCTATTTTGTGGAACAATTTACGACGAAGACACCAAGCCTTGAAAGCACGCTGGAGGAACGCCAATGATTTTTTTGTCTATCTTAGCCATGACAGCGTTGGTATTCACCAGCCGTTATCTGTTCTTAGAACCGAAATTGCCGCTTAGGTTGGGAGTAAGAACTCAGAAAGTCTTGAGCTACGCAAGCCCTGCTGTACTCACCGCAATCTGGGCTCCAATTGTGTTTATGCCAGAGGGCGAACTTAGCGTCACGTGGCAAAATCCATTTCTATTGGCCGCCTTATTAGCTGCTGTGATTGCATACCTCACTAAGAATGTATTGCTCACCACCATTGTGAGTATGGTGGTGTTTTTACTGCTTCGAATTTGGTTGTAAGTTTGCGACTAAGCCGCTAACCATTCAATCTCTAATAAGGTGATGTCTCCACACTTCAAACGCCCAAGGAAGACATCGCCTTGATGCACTTCTCCCACGCCCTTTGGTGTGCCTGTCATTACAACATCGCCATCTTCTAGCGTTGTATAACTCTTCAACTCATCGAGAATATTCATAGGTGGGTAAAGCATCTGTTTAACGTGCCCTTTTTGAACATGAACACAGTTAATCAAAAGCTCTAAGTTGAGATCGTCTATATCGACACCTTGAAGAGAATGGAAACGACTGAATACCGCTGAACCGTCGAACGCTTTGGCACGCTCCCACGGTAGTCCTTTTTCTTTTAGGGTCGATTGTAAGCCACGTTTGGTCAGATCTAAGCCGAGCCCTACCGCACTGTATTGACCATTTTTGATCACAAAGCAGATCTCTGCTTCGTAATGCAAAGGCTCTTGATGAAATGAGGTGAGTTTGGTTGAAACGGCAGTCGCAGGTTTATTGAAAACAACCATTTGCTCTGGCATGGCATTATTAAGCTCTTGAATATGCTCTACGTAGTTACGCCCCACACAAAGAACTTTACCAACTTTGACTTTCTTCTCTTCAACCTGAATGACGCTCATTGCTCTTCCCTGCAAAACAAAACGCACATGATAATCTAACTGATTAAGTTGACCCCACTAGTTCCCACTCTGGAATGTTAAAAACAAGACATTCAGCCCGTTTTGTTCTCACACTCTTAAAGACGAACCTCTCTCGTTTATCAAACAACAGATATGAAAAAAGCCAGCACGAAGCTGGCTTTCATAGTAACTAGGACAGGTTACGATTATAGGTAGTAACGAGCACCAAGTGCCCATTTGTCGTCTTGAGTGTGGCCTTCTTCGTTGTTTAGGTCGAACTGGTAACCAGCGTAACCAACAAATTTAGAAGTGAAGTTGTATTCAGCTTGAACAGCCATCTCTTCACGGGCAGTTTTAGTCTTATCGCCAGAGTTTACCTTGCCTTCAACCATTTCGTAGTTGATGCTTAGGTTTAGGCTGCTTGGTAGCGCGTATGCTAGTAGCGCTTCGTACGCATCACTTTCTGCAAGACGTGACGAAGTTGGTTTTAGACCATCGAAGTTCATGTATTCATTCGAACCGTACACTGCAGCGATGTATAGGCCTTGCCCGTAAGAACCGTAAGAAGCAGAAACTAGGTGAGATTCAGCGGTTTCATTCTTAGAGCCAAACTCTTTGAAATCACCAGTGTTGTATGTGTAGCCAACTTTCGCGCCTAGTACTGAGTAAGACAATGCTAGCTGAGCACGGTCATCGTAACGATCTGCTTTAGACTCGTCACCTTTAGCACCTTGCCAACCTAGACCGAAGTTGATTGCACCAGCTTCACCTAGCTCGATTGCGTTGCGGTAAGAAAGCATCTTATCCGCACGACCAGTACCTAGGTTACCGTGGTCATCGTAGATAAAGTCGTTCGCAAACGCGATTGGCATATCAGCAACACCAGCTACATCGTAGTAAGGCGCCCATTGAGTACCACCAACTGCACGGCCGTATACGTCGTGAGTTAGGCCTAGGTAGCCAAGACGAGTAGTGAATGTTTCTTCACCGCCGTCTAGGTAGTTTAGAGCCCACTCACCACGAGCGTCAGCTGTGAAGCCGTTGCCTAGATCTTGAGTTGCTGTGAAGTTGATACGTGGAGAATTAGTGCCAACATCTGTATCACCTTGCTCAGAACCGTTTAGGTTAACTGAAACGTGACCACCGATAGAGAAAGTAGTGCCGTCGTTGTTGTAAAGCTCCACTGCTACTGCTTGTGTACCGAATGTTGCTGCTGCGATCGCTGCTGCTAGGAATTTTTTGTTCATTATAAAATCCATGTATTTATTCATTAGTTTATAAGTCAGTCTTATACAAAAGCGGGCTGGGACATCTCTTCCACCAATGTCGCGTCACTTTTGCTTAACAACTACCAATCAATGTATTTCAGAAGTTCCCCAGAGCAGAGTGAAAAGATGTAAGAAAAAAGAAAAATGGCAAACGTTTAGCTCAAATCGATAAACAAATTCGGAAAACAATACCTAAAAAACGAAACATTTTGTTACACACAAAGGATATATAAAATGTTAAGTCATTGTTAATTAGGAAAATAGTAAAAAATTCAATAAGTAAAATGTTACATTTCGGGTAAAGAAATATGATTAGGAACTTTTTTAAAAACACAGTGTCAACTAGGTGAGACAGAAACATCAAAAAAGATAAAAAGCCTCTCCCTTTTACTTTCATGAATGTGAGAGCGGTCATGCATTTGAAATGAAAATGCAATTAAATCATAACTTAACAGAAATCTATCTTTCATTTTCGCGGTTTACCTTAAGCGTCATCGACACAAATCGAGCAAGTAAGCTCATCGATTACAACTAGGGTAATAAGAAAATGAAAAAGGCAGCACTCACTACTGCAGTTCTAACAGCATTGGTATCATCACCATCTTTCGCAGCAACAGTTTACAAAGACGACGGCACTGAATTAAAAGTTGGTGGTCGTGTTGAATTTCGTGGTGACTTCATCGGTTCAGACGGCGCTGAAGTTGACGGTACTATGGAAGACAAGTCCCGTGCACGTCTAAACCTAAAAGGTAAAACAGATATCGGCAACGGCCTGTCAGCTTTCGGTGTTTACGAAGCAGAACAAAAAACAGGTAAAAGCGAATTCAAAAACCGTTATATGTATGCAGGTGTAAGTGCCGATGCAGGCGACTTCTCAGTTGGCCGCCAAGACATGGCCGCGGTAATCATTTCAGACATGACGGATATCACTGAGTTCTCAGGTGTTCAGCAAGTCATTGATTCATCTTCTGACAAGCAAGACAGCGTTTTTGCTTACCGCGGTGAATTTGACGCTCTGCAAGTTCAAGCGACTTACCAAGCAAACTCTGGTGACAGCCAAGACAAATACGGCATCTCTGGCCTTTACTCTCTGCCAATGGGTCTAGACCTAGGTCTTGCTTACTCTGGTGGCGATGTAGATAAAGATAACTCAGAAGATCAAATTCTAGGCGGTATCGCCTACTCTCTTGAGAACCTATATCTGGCAGGCACCTACTCACAAGGCTCTCTGGATGACTCAGAAGACTTTACTGCTTACGAGCTGGTGGCAAGCTACAAACTAGCAAGCAAGTTCACTGTTGCTGGTCTTTACACTTTCCAAGAAAATGATCCAAATGGCGCGGCGAAATACGACGCTGTTGATGGCTTTGAGCTAGTAGGTTATTACAAACTGAACAGCAACTTCCGTACTTACCTTTCTTACTACATGAACCAACTGGATGAAGAAAAGAATGCAGAAGGTAAAGTAACGGAAGATGAAGACACACTGCGTCTAGGCGTACGTTACGACTTCTAATAAAAACTTGTCCTAATAGCGAGTCTTTCGGCCGGCACTATTGTGTCGGCCTTTTTGATCGTATTCACTGCAGAGGCACTGCCCTCTTTTAATGCACCAAATCCCGAAGTTAGTGCATTTTATCTAGCTCACCCAAGGCCAGACGCCTCACTCCCTTTAAAATCAATAGATTAAAAGTTGGCACACTAGCTGCAATGATTAGATCGAGCAAATGCATGGCAGCGTTTGTGCTTCTCGTTCTTTGTACCTACTTCGGTAGGCACGTCCTTTGAATTGGTAATGTCGCCTCCCTCTGGGGGGCATTTTTTTATTGGCTCCCCCATAAATAGAACGTATGATTCTTGCCATTGTTAAAAATCGGAAATATCCAATTGAATCATAACCCTATTAAAGGCGCATCTTGGATGCTTACCGCAGGTTTGGCATTCACCATCGTTAATAGTTTTGCTCAAGTCGCAAGCATTCACTTTGGTGTGTCATCCACAACATTTGCACTGTTTCAATACGCAATAGCTTTCTTTGCTATCTTGCCGTATCTACGAACATTAGGAATTCGTCAGTCTCTACGTACTAACCACTTTGGGTGGCACGCATTGCGCATCTTCTTGGCGGTTATCGGTATCCAACTCTGGTTGTGGGCGCTC
The DNA here is from genome assembly GCF_030248475.1 of Vibrio sp. D173a. Classification (NCBI taxonomy): domain Bacteria; kingdom Pseudomonadati; phylum Pseudomonadota; class Gammaproteobacteria; order Vibrionales; family Vibrionaceae; genus Vibrio; species Vibrio sp. D173a. The sequence continues at coordinate 4,256 of NZ_JAHGAH010000074.1, read as the reverse complement.
GCTTACCCTGTGCCAATTTGGCAAGGTATCGCGCTGTTAATGACCTCTCCTTTATTCGCAACAATCGGATCCGGCATTATTCTCAAAGAAAAAGTGGGGGCAGCCCGTTGGGTAGCGACACTAACTGGTTTTATTGGCGCAATGATCATCTTAGAGCCATGGTCAGATTCGTTTACTTGGGCCACTCTTTTACCAGTTGGGGCAGCATTCTTTTGGGCTGCTTACGCCATTATGGTTAAGAAGCTTTCCGTCAATGATCCACCGTCAACCATGGTGGTGTACCTGCTTCTACTGATCACCCCATTTAATATTTTGCTGGCCGCACCAACCTTTGTTATGCCTCAGGGTTGGAATATTTGGGGAATCCTAGTCGCGGCTGGGGTACTAACAGCCCTCGCTCAATGGGCCGTTGTAAAAGCGTACTCGGTAGCAGATGCATCATTTGTACAACCCTTCGACCACGCAAAGTTACCACTTAACGTCTTTGCTGGCTGGTTAGTATTTAGCTGGGTGCCACCAGGCCGACTATGGCTTGGTGCAGCAATCATTATCGGCTCAATTGCTTTCATTACTCATTGGGAAGCCAAAAAAAGAAAGTAATTTGAAAGAAATGTTGGGGTTTTGGGTTCTATATTTTCAGGAAAGGAAATGAGGAGCATCTTATGACACAGCCAATCAAAATTACATTGTATCGTTGGGCAGGCAGCTGGGGACCATTTAAAGTCAACATCCCATGTGGCGAATGCACATTAACCAAAGATATTCTTGCTGACACATTTGAAAATGAGCTTGCGGATGTGCCAGTCGAGCTAGAAGTTAAAGATTGGTTGTCTCACTGGTGGGAGCCACTAAAGCTTGGAGCTTGGCACGCCCCTATCCTAGTTGTTGAAGGTAAAGTTGTCAGCCAAGGGGAAGCGCTAAATCGAGGCGTGCTCGTTCAATCTGTCATTGCAGAGTGGACCAAACGAGATCAACTGAAAGGCAACATTGTTTATGGTAAGGCAACTTGCCCCTACTGTGTAAAAGCCAAGAAGCTGCTTGACGACGCGGGTATTAAGTACAAATACCACGACGTAGTAAAAGACAGCGCAGCACTTTATCGAATGATCCCTGAAGTGAAAGCCATTATCGGTGGAAAAACACCGGTGACCGTTCCTCAGATATGGCTGGATGGTCAATACATAGGAGGCGCTGATAACTTGGAAAAGTGGTTAGCAGAGAAAGGGTTAGATAACGTGCCAGATAATGTGGTTGAAATCCCAAGCCAAACGGCTTAGCTCTTCTAAACGAAAAAGACGACCGCAAGAATGCAAAAGCCCCGATGCATATCGGGGCTTTTCTTATTAATTCGCTAGTTTTTTCATAATACGAGCAAACATAGAAGGCTTTTTCTTCTTCGCTTTACCGTAAAGCGCTTTGTGCATCGCATCTTTCGCCAACATTTGGCCAAAGTAAACACCACCAAGTTCGTAACCCATGACCTTCTCCTAAGAAGTAATTGACTGGTTTATGTTGTAATTTTACACCACAATAACCAGAAAACAAGACACAGATCACACTAAATTAGTAATTTACTTACAGTATTTTTATCCTAGCGAATCAGATTCGTAATTAACGCTTAGGCTGTTGGTATGTTTTACCCGCCGCTTTGTAAGTATCTTTTGGCTTAATTTCAAAGAAAGTCTCAAAGAACCATGCCGCAAATTTGATCAAGTGATCGCCTTCGTTCATAACGTGTTCGACGAACTCTTTCTCTTCACCAGACTCGTCCGCTTGGACAGTGATGTGATAAATACGTTTTTCACCTTCGACTTCAGCAAGACCGAATTGACCTGTCAGTGATTCAGCTGCTAGTGCAACTTCCTCTTCCTCTGATGCTTTTAGTAGCTCTAGCGCTTGAGGTAGGTTTTCTTTCTGACCAATTTCTTTCAGTAGTGCTTCGAATTCGTTTTGTTGCATGATTTCACCTAACAATTAACGGGTGTTGCCGATATACCACTTTATTAGCCAAGTGTAGATAACGACACAATAGTTGGCGCATTTTAGAGAGGACCTTCTGCCCTTGCAACCAGATTCAACTATGTTCGTTCTGGCTGCACTAGACCTCCTGAAGGCTTTCGGAACTGCCCAAACACGAGAACTAAGCAGGAGATCACCGCAATCGAAATATAAAAGATCCCCAATTGATGTTGGCTTGTTACCCAGGTTTCAACTAAGTAGCCGCCAAATAAGCCTGCTAAGCACATTTGAATCGAACCTGATAAAGCCGATACGGCCCCCGCTTGCTGCTTGTGCGGCGACAACAACAGACTGATAGAAACAGGAAAAGACATCCCTTGCGCGAAACTCAAGCAGGTAAACGCAACCAATAATGACGCCACCGTGAACGGCAGTATGAGGAGCATTGCCCCTGAGCACGCCACAATAACAAAGCTGATGAATAATATTTGCTGCTCTTTATATCGAGCATTAATGAAGTTAAGGACCAAACTCCCCATCAACAACCCAGCCGAAGGCACGATCATCAAGGTTCCGTAATCTGCCGCAGTCAGCCCAAGTTCTTGCTGCATGAGGAACGGGTAAAGAGACAGGGTCACTAATGCAGATAAGTAGCTAAGCCAGTTATAGCTTGCACTGCCAATGACTTGCTTATTGGTCAACAACTCAAAGTAATTCAGTAACACCCGCTTTGGTTCAAAACGACGCTTTGGATATGGCAGCGTTTCATGCAAAACGACAAAACCAAGGGTAAAAATCGCCGCAAGATAAATGAGAACGAACACGAAAACCGCATGCCAGCTGATGTGATAAGCAATCCATCCACCAAACAAAGGCGCCACAATCGGCATCACAGAAGCTGTCACCGAGATATAAGACAAGGCTTTGGTAAGTTGTGCTCCGTCATAACTATCTCGCAATACCGAACGTCCAAGCACAGAGGCGCTACCCGCACCGAGCCCCTGTAATAGACGCCCCGCTTCAAGGGCAACAATATGATCAGCAAACGCAATACAGATGACCGTACCAACCAAATAGACACTCTGTCCAAGCAGAAATACAGGTCTTCGGCCAATGGCATCCGACAGAGGCCCATAAAACAACTGTGAGACGCCAAAGCCAACAAGAAACAGAGTTACAAGGTTTTGAACCATGTGTTGTGGCAAAGCAAGATCATGACCGATCAGAGGCAAAGAAGGGAGATAAATACTGACGCCCACTTGACCGGTCGCGATGATCATCATCGCCAACAATAATGGTGTTTTACGCAATATATCCTCCTTACAACATGACAGTTTTACGACAGACAGTGTATATTTGTTACTCAAAGATGATAATAAACTTAAATGGAAAGGGATTATTTCCCCAGAGGATGGAATAAGATGGACTGGATTCAGAGTGTTAACAGTTACATACGAGTCGTCGAAGAAGGTAGCTTCAACGCCGCGGCGCGAAAGCTCAATACCACCAGCTCGGCCATCAGCAAGCGTATCCAATGGTTGGAAGATAAGATTGGTGTTCAGCTTCTCAAGCGAACTACTCGCTCTATCAGCCAAACGGAAGCTGGTGCACTCTTTTACGAGAGAGCCAAAGTGCAACTCGACTCTTGGCAATCTGTATTGGACGAAACTCGTTCCGTAAACCAATCTCCAGCGGGGTTACTCAAAATTGGGGCGACATTGGCGGTTGGTTCTAAGTTCTTAGTACATTACCTCGATGACTTTCTGGAAAAATACCCAGACATCAAACTCCAGCTGATCACGACCCTACCTGGTCAAATTCCTGAGCTCAGTTTGGATTTGTTCATCAGCAGAGAATTGGAACAACTCAACTCACTGAGCTTTAAAGCCAGCCCATTGTTCGAGCACAAAGCTCAGTTTTATGCGGCGCCGAGTTACCTAGAGAAACATGGCACACCGCAAAGTGTTGAAGAGCTGTCACAACATAACGTTTTGATTTGGGGCGAAAAGCCCGTAAGAGAAATCAAGACTAATCGTGGGAAACGCATCAGTCTTTCAGGGAATTTCGCCACTACAAACCCAGAAGCTCTGTTTCACGGCGCAAAACGGGGCATGGGCATCTTGCTATCAAACAACGTGATGATAAAAGAAGACCTGAGATCAGGGGCTTTAGTGCCGATTCTTCCAGACATCACCGCTGATGAAGCTACCGTCTATGCGTATTACCCTAAGCTCGATTACCAACACACTCGAACTCAACTCTTCTTGGACTACTTAAAGAGAGAAGTGGCCCCCAAT
>NZ_JAHGAH010000739.1:0-802 GCF_030248475.1 Vibrio sp. D173a | reverse complement strand
CCTCTGGAGAGGTATATTTAGATAAAGTAATGGTGATTTCATCCGCGTTGATCTCAACCGAGTGTTTACGTAGTTTCACGCGACGCCCTAATTTACCTCGTGGTGACGGGGCTTTACGTTGAATAGGCTCAAACTCGCCATCGATGATCTCTGAGAGCTCTTCCAATTTCTGTTTCGAGACCATTTCATTACGCAGTGGGTTTGGCAACGTTGGTGCCATATTTCGCTTACCCGCATTGGTCGTACGAGCACGAGAGTATCGCAACACTTCTTCAACGTTACACTTGATATCAACCTGATAGTCGACTGTTTTATCCTTTTCGATCATTGCGGTGATCGTCAGGTGGTAACCCCATAAATTGACAAGGAATGTATCGTCTTGATCAGTCACTTCACCCAGCTTTCTTAGCTCTCGGATCAAATCCATCGAAAAACGACGCCAATCGATGTTTCTCGCCAGTTTTTGGTTCAGTTCGCTCAGTAGCATGCAATCTGAGTGACGGCGCGCCATACGGCTTCTGAAGTAAGAGTACAACTGGAACACAAGGGTATGCTGTTTCAGAATTTCAGGTGGAAACAGGAAGAAATAGTCGCGGGTGAGCAACTCTTCATAGAACGATGGTTCCCACACAAGAATGTACAAGTTCGGTTTAATACGAATTTCACCATCTGCACCCTCTGTTGGCGCTTCTTCAGACGCAGTGATAGTGCGCGCTAGGAATCGGAAGCGATCACTTTTGAAGCCTTCAGGCATGTTCTCGCTTAGCCAGCGGCCAGTCAGTTCATGCAGTTGGAAATCGGT
>NZ_JAHGAH010000738.1:0-611 GCF_030248475.1 Vibrio sp. D173a | reverse complement strand
CAAGCGTCGAGTTCTGATGTATCGGCAAAGCCCGCAAGCAAAGATGCGGTTTCTTTAAGCCAACAAAGCAAGGCAATTGGTCAAATGCATCAAGACATGGCTGCACAACCAGGCTTTGACCACGTCAAAGTCGCAGCGATCAAAGACGCTATCGCGAACGGCTCATACACTGTCGACCCAGAAAAACTGGCAGACAACATGATCAAATTCGAAAACGAGCTTAAAGGCCTATAAGCTCGTTTCGCGTTCATCTGACTTTAAGCTTTATTAGGTTTTTACATGGCGGCACTCGCAGATTTAGTTAATTTTCACCTTCAAAGCGCCCAAGCTCTCTCTGAACTATTGAGTTCGGAAAAGAGTGCCATTACTAGCAGGAAGTCGAGCGAAATTGAACGCATTGCGAAAGAGAAAGTGGTACTGGTTGAACAACTTAAAAGTACCGACCAAAGAATAGCGACACATACCAATGTTGCAGCGCTAAACGAAAAACCAGAGCTTATTGAGCTGGTTGCTAAAATTCGTTCAATTGTCCATGACTGCCAGCAGGCAAACCTGGTCAACGGTGAAGCGCTTAACCGAGCGCACCTTAGCTTCAACAAACTCAGCAATAT
>NZ_JAHGAH010000737.1:0-760 GCF_030248475.1 Vibrio sp. D173a | reverse complement strand
GCGAATAGTCACCACGCATAATATTCTTGATCATGCCATCGTAATCGGTCGCATGCATGATCCCCTTTCGCACATTGATATCGTTCAGTAGCGGTTGAGCCGTGTTCATCCACAAGCCACCAGCACCTTGCGGGGTTTGATTAAATCCCCAGAATTTTTGAATGTAACCATCTTTAAAGCCTTGAGAATCTGACTTCCCATGCCAGTATTCAGGTAGGACTAAATCGAAATAATCAAGTTTACCTTTCTCGAAATGCTTGAGTGCAATATCAAAATCTCGAATCACGGTGATACGAACTTTGTCCACGTTGTATCGGTTTTGATAATAACGATTTGAATAGCCCCACCACTTCTCTCCGACATGTTTAAAGGTCACGCTCTTGCCTTTTTTCACCTTGTCTAGATAGTAAGGGCCAGCTGTTGGTTCACTCTTGAAGTTGTATTTGCGCACAAAGTTATCGACCATCCCATCACCGTTGGCATCCTTACCACCGTCATAGAAGTGCTTTGGTCTTGGCTGAAAGCCATTGCTTGGCATGTTAATCAATACCATCAGAGCGTCTTGGCTCTGTTTTACCGCCGTTTCGACAGCGATGGTGTAGTCATCTATTTTAGAAACATTAAGAATCGAGTTTGAGAAAAAGTCGTTATACCAAGGATCAACAATGTCCTTAGAGCGGTAATACGTCAGCATGAACAAGTAGTCATCAGCCGTGATTTTCTCTCCATCCGACCAAGTCGCTTTAGGATCCAGTTTGAA
>NZ_JAHGAH010000736.1:0-725 GCF_030248475.1 Vibrio sp. D173a | reverse complement strand
GCCTCTGCGCCATCGGTACCTGTTGTTGAGTCCAATACAGGCTCAAATCAGCAAGTGCCAGTGGTTGACCAAGATCCGGCAGAACTAGAGCTGTCTGACTGGTGTATCCATGTATTCGGTTCTTTCCTAAGCGTGTATGAAACACAGTGGGAATACCAATACGGTAGTGAGCCAAGCGGTAAGTTCATTGAATTTGCTAATACTATTGATTCTGACGGCCTTAACCGCGTCTTAATGCACTGTCACGAGCGTATTCAACTGGGTAACAGCTGGCCACCACAAATGGGTGAGCTGTGGATCTTAAAAGATTCACTGACAGAAGAAGAGCTATTGGACAGCCGCATTCGTGTGCTGTCTCGTACTGCTATCAACCCAATTGAAAAGTGGCTGATTCAAAACAAGCTCTACGACTTGAAACGCACAGCAGAGAACAAGCTTGATGCCCTATTCAAGAAGTACTATTTGGAAGCGAAAAGACTCGATGAGAAAGGCATGCTTCATACTGAACTGCCACAACATTTGCTAGCGGCTAACTCAGTGAAGAACCTCAACGATTTGAAGCGTGAAGAGTACGAAGAGAAGCACGGTAAAGCGCTCAACCCAAGAATCCAACAGATTCTCAATAGTAAAAAGTCGTAATAAGCGAGTTAGTTGCAATAAAGCCAGTTACTTACCATAAACTAGCAACTCAAAGCCTAGATACAAAAACGCCAGCAATTACGCTG
>NZ_JAHGAH010000735.1:0-740 GCF_030248475.1 Vibrio sp. D173a | reverse complement strand
CCAACTGCTCCGGCTGCTACTTGTTCACGCAATGCTTCTGGTTGACTGGCGTTACCCTTACCGAGTAAGCCAAAGTTCATTGGGTACTCGTCCAAGGCTTCCAACATACGGTGCATGTTCCACGGACCCGGCGTACAGGTGGTGGCGTTAGTTCCTGTATTAGGGCCAGTACCGCCACCGATCATGGTGGTGACACCAGACGCCAACGCCTCTTCAATCTGCTGTGGACAAATAAAGTGAATGTGGGAATCAATACCACCAGCAGTTAGGATTGAACCCTCTCCTGCCAAAATCTCAGTACCCGGGCCAATCACAATATCAACGCCCGGTTGTACGTCTGGGTTACCTGCTTTACCAAGCGCCTGAATACGGCCATCTTTAATCGCAACGTCTGCTTTAACGATGCCCCAATAATCAAGTACGACTGCATTGGTGATCACAAGGTCTGGTGTTTCCGCACTGACTCGCTGGCTCTGTCCCATGCCATCACGAATCACTTTACCGCCACCAAACTTCACTTCATCACCGTAAACGGTGTAGTCCTTTTGTACTTCTAGCCATAAATCGGTATCTGCAAGACGCACGCGGTCGCCGATTGTTGGCCCAAACATCTCGGCATATGCCTGTCGGGATATCGTCGCCATTATCAATCCTTTGTTATTTTGTCTTTTGACGGTTATATGCTTCGGGTAGTGTTGACCGTTAAAGCTTACCCATCACTTTTCCTTGAAAGCCGTACA
>NZ_JAHGAH010000734.1:0-915 GCF_030248475.1 Vibrio sp. D173a | reverse complement strand
AATACATTTAGATACAGTGACTTATAAAGCCTTTCCGGGTAAGTCCTCTTTCTACGATGCACAAGCGATAAACGTGGTTTACATTGGAGAGAGCCCGAGAGAGCTGATGGGAGAGTTGGGTTGGATAGAGAATCAAACCTTTTCACGTAACGAGATTGAGTGGACGGGCTACTTAACCTTACTCAAAGAAAATACGCCACCAGTGTCGGATCTCTATTGGCGAGGCGAACCACAAGACATGGCCTTTCAGTTGCCGGGTGATTTGATGAAGCGTAGCCACATTCGTTGGTGGCGTGCTGGGTTAGACCCAGAAACACAGCGCACCAAGTGGCTTGGTGCAATCAGTTACGACAATGGATTAAAGCTCACGCCCTACTCAGGTATCGTGACCATACTGCATAACATCGACCCAAATGTAGATGCAGAGCGTGACAGCTTAGAAGTGCAGGTGCGACAAAGCCTCCCACAGGTATCGATAGAACAACAACCTTTAGCGAGAGCCGAGGTTCTAAACGATGACCATGATTACTTTACCGATGGCAATATCTTGGTGATTGGTGGGTAAGAGATTTAAGAAAGGCGATGATATGAAAAGAGGGACACAGTTGTGTACCTCTTTTCATTTTAGCCTTGAGACAACTGCAAAATAAGCGTCGCTTTCAAACCACCCATTGAGCTTTTCTCTAGATTGAGTTGTCCACGATAGCTGTGGGCCATCTCATTCACGATATTTAAGCCTAAGCCTGTCCCCGGTGTGGTTTCGTCTAAGCGCACGCCACGTTTAACCGCTTGGCTCATTTTCTCTTCTGGGATTCCCGGGCCATCATCTTCGATGATCAACTCGATTCGCCCTTCGCTGAGTTGGTTGGAATGAACTCGAATAATGCTGGCTGCCCATTTGTAGCTATTTTCCAG
>NZ_JAHGAH010000733.1:0-493 GCF_030248475.1 Vibrio sp. D173a | reverse complement strand
CTTGTGAACATTTCCTCATTCCCTAAGACGAAGTTAATAATAATGATTCTCATTTAATAGTCAACCACTAAATGATAATAAATCTCATTTAATTGATATTGTCATCGATTCTTCATCTTGCATCTGCTTCACGAAGTGGAGTCTGTTCTCTTTAATCTCTTCTTTTTCTTCAAAATTTTCTATCATGTAGCCGTTTCTCAACAGCAGTCTCAGCATCGAAGAAAATTGATTTCTAGACTTCACTTTTAGCTGTTTATAGCCCTGATCTCGTACCCATTGCTCTTGAACGTCCAATTGCAATTGAGCCACCCCTTTATTGCGTGCCAATGGAGACACGCCACCAAACCAGCTGTAAAAGGTATGCTCATCCAATTGGTAGCCAATTTTAAATCCGAGTAGTTGCCCCTGCTCTTCTGCCACCAATACCAACTGCTTTTTACCCTGTAGGCGAGCAGAGAGAGACTCTACGCTCTCTTTATGGCTAAACTCATCA
>NZ_JAHGAH010000732.1:0-710 GCF_030248475.1 Vibrio sp. D173a | reverse complement strand
GAATCAGTTAAAGCATTTAAGTGCCGATGATCTCGCGATTGGTGCGATGTTTTTAGGAGAAGAAGCGAAAGCGCTACAGAAACTGTTCTCACATACCATAAGTACCATCAAAGCTGGGCCTGTCACTTTTATCTATCAGGGAGCCAAAGACAACAAACTGTTCGAGATATTGCCTCCAGCGCAACGTCGAAAGTCACTCAACTCTTTAGTTATAGACAGTGAATTCTTAGCCAGCTTTGGCTACTTCACTTTGGATGAGAGCCTTTGGGAATGTTTTCGAATCTACCACTCTTGGATTGAACCGTTGGTCGTTAATCAGTGGGTGATGGAAATGCAGCGTTTCGAGACAAACCGTGAACGCAACATTTCATTGCAAACCTACCACGACTGCTTGGTATGGATTGATCATAACCACGATACGCGAGACGTGAGAAAGCGTGTTGAGCAGCTCAGAAAGGAGCAAACTGAGATCGTAAGTGTTTGGAGCGGTAAGGTACTCAAGCAGGAATACCATGTTGATCATTGTTTGCCGTTTGCTTACTGGCCGAATAACGACAAATGGAATCTTCTGCCGACAACAACCAAAGAAAACCTCAATAAAAGCGATAAAGTTCCTACGCCTGAAAAGCTTCACGCATCGAAACAGCGCATTGTGGATTGGTGGCGTTTGGCTTGGGATTATTCAGAACAGTCTCAGCAACGTTTCTTCT
>NZ_JAHGAH010000731.1:0-673 GCF_030248475.1 Vibrio sp. D173a | reverse complement strand
TACCGGTTCTGGGCAGCGTAGCCCTTGTGCTTCTAAAGTGTGTGTGGCCAGTTCAGGATTGAATGTCATGATAGGTGTCTCTTTCTGTATAACGAGGGGAATAATACGTCTGCAGAAAAAATATGCAATAAGTGCTTGGCAAACAGAATTATTTACTATAAATTATTTAACAAGTTGGTAACAACTTAAACAAATGACAACTAGCTAAGGAGTGGCGATGTTGACAGCACTTGATAGATTAACCATATATTCGGTTCTCTGCTTTATTTCTTTTTGCGCGTTAGTGTTACGCACACCAGCAGAGGCCTCGTTAATGCCAATCATTGGCATAGCAGCAACAATTATTGGTATTTGGGTTGAAATGCGACGCTGGCGTGGCTTGCCAGAAGAGCAGGAACATTAAATCGCAAGATATCTAACCTAAGTACAAAACGTTTTTCCGATACGACACATTCCGACACTATCCCCAAATTTTCTTGGGCTTCCCCGCGTAATTGCGGGATTTTTTTTATCTAAAGCATGCTATAAACAAGTTGGTGAACAATGATCATTGTATTCAGCTAGGTAAGCGTGTGGAATTAGAAGACATTTATCGTCGAGATTTAAATCTGTTGGTTGCTCTTAAGGTATTAATTGAAGAGGGCAGCGTTAGCCAAGCCGCTTTGCGTTTGAA
>NZ_JAHGAH010000730.1:0-557 GCF_030248475.1 Vibrio sp. D173a | reverse complement strand
ACAACAGCAATCTAGGCAAAGGACAGATTACGGGTGCAGAAGCCGGGGCGAAAACCGCTCAGCCAGCTTGGGTTGATTTCATGGGCTTAGCGCTAAAAGACGTACCTGCACAACGTAAAGATATCCCAGAAGATATTGTTCGTGTGCGCATCGACCGCGAGACGGGCCTATTGACCAATAAGTCTGATGGTTCCTCGATGTTTGAGTACTTCGTGAAAGGTACAGAGCCGACCGAGTACATTACCGAGCGCTTTGGTGATGACATCTACTCATCGTCAGGTGATGCCGAAGAAGAACTCTTCTAAAGCTAACACTAGCAATCAAAAGGGCTGACACCACAAGTATCAGCCCTTTTTGCTATTGGTCAGATTGCACGAGAAAGCTTATTTTTCTAACTGAGTCTTAATCGATTCAGCGAGCTGCTCAAAGCGCCCACGCAGTGGAGAACCTGGTCGGTACGCCACCACAATACGACGTGAAGGCGTTGGGTTCACCGCAGGTACGTATCACACCCCGTCCTTTTTCTTCTCGGTCGGTAGAGAGAGTTCAGGCAGTAA
>NZ_JAHGAH010000073.1:0-11924 GCF_030248475.1 Vibrio sp. D173a | reverse complement strand
CAACGAGCTCTATCAAAGACGCTATTTGTCGATAGAAGTGTTTTGAAATTTTGATTAAATGCTGCGTTCACTACTCTTGCGGCTCTTGCGACAAGATGCTGCCGACTTCCCTGCATCAACGTCAAAGATTCGCCTTCTTGGATACTTGTAAAGAGCTCGATTCCACCTTGTTTGGTCTCTCTTATTGGATGTGAGAGTTTGTAGTAAGGTCTCTCGTAAAGATGCCCAGCGATTCTCCCCAATGGATAAGCACTGGAGTTGGTAAATAGAAAGCTTTCTTTGTCGGATTGTGTCTCTTGGTGATTAGTCCACTCTCGGTAGACATCGAGAGCGGGTTTATTATCTATCTCTAGTAAGATGCGATCTTTCGTTTTCGTCGCAATACCTGTTATCCCCGTTGGAGAATGCCCAGCACTAAAAGCGATATCAACGGGCTGTGATGAGTAAAATAGCGTCAGGCTAACACCGTTTTGCTGAGCACCCTGAGAAGTAATAATCGACCAGTTACCTTCGATATTATTATCCGCAGCCGACCCGCCAATGATGGGGACTAGCGTCCCAAACCTTTCATCAATACATTCGATGATGGTTTCTTCATGCCCAGGGGTTGCGTGTAAAAGGATGAGATTCGGCACCTCTCCTATTCTATCTGCATGCACCAATGCCATGTTTAATGCAGCATCTACACTCGCTTCAACATTTGCTCCAAAAGTTGAGATACCCGTACCATATGCGTGATGGCCCGAATCATAAATCGCGAGTATCGCAATCAACGGCCCTTGGTGATAACCATGATTTGTCATTATCGCTTGGCAGGAGCTAGCACCGTGAACGGTTGTCTCGGGGAATAGCTCAACAAAAGCGCTTTGGATTACTCTGAAATCGTACTCTTCGGTGTAATAACAGACGATATGCGACAGGTTATCCTCAGTCAGCTCAGAGCGAAATCGTTTGATAGCTAAATATTCGTCGGTAATATGAGTAAATAATGATTGGCACTGCATACGATTTTATTATTGGTTATCACTTTACTGTTATACCACTGCGACAATTTAGTGCTAAGCATGACGGTATTAATTGCATAAGAAGATGTAATTATCTCGTGTCAGATCTGATTTATAAATGAACTTGGACAATGTTTTCGTTTAATTTGAAATTAATTGTCTTCTTCTCAGAAATACTATTCCAATCGAGGTCACGAAATTCATCATCGATATTAATAAAATCCCCCGTTTGATTTAGATCAATTTTCAGACTGTCTGTTTTTGAGCTTTCGATCGAAAACCCTTTCGAAGTCTTATTTATGATTATTTTCTCAGCACCAATTGTTACATCACATCGTTGTTTTTGTGAACAATCTACCTCTCTGTTCGTCTCGTAAGTAAAGGTGCGCCAGAAAAAGGCACCTATTAAAAGACTGAGCATGATTAAGATTTGTGCAAGTCGTGCCTTTGTTAACTTTTGTGCGGCCATAATTCCTAATATCCTTGTTACAAACTTCAAACTTTTTAAATAAAAAATGATTTCCAGAGGCCTTGTAAGGTTACTACTCTGTCATTGAATTGTTAATTCAAGTATAGTGTCACGCTGAAAATGCCACTTTTTATTAAAGTCAGCAATGGAAATAAAGTGATGATAACACTTGAATTCTAGAGTTTACTTGGGTGGTGTTACGACGCAAGTCGTGTTGGAAGTAAAGTGTAGTTAATTAGAAATTGGAAGCATGCAAATGAGCCAAGTAAAGCAGCTAGAGCAAAGCTACAACTATACAGTCGTTCGTCAGTTTACCCTAGTCACTATTTTGTGGGGAATTGTCGGAATGGGTGTTGGTGTGTTTATAGCCGCTCAGTTAGTTTGGCCACAGCTAAACTTTGATACGCCGTGGTTAACGTTCAGTCGTTTACGCCCACTGCATACAAATGCGGTAATCTTTGCGTTTGGTACTAGTGCTCTGTTCGCAACATCTTATTATGTCGTACAGAGAACTTGTCAAACGCGTCTTTTTGGGGGGCCACTGGTCGCCTTTACGTTCTGGGGATGGCAAGCAATAATCGTCGCAGCCGCTATTACCCTACCCCTTGGGTACACATCGTCAAAAGAATACGCAGAGCTTGAATGGCCAATAGATATCGCTATTGCTATCGTATGGGTATCATATGCTGTCGTATTCTTCGGAACATTGGTCAAACGAAAGACCTCTCACATTTATGTGGCTAACTGGTTCTTCGGCGCCTTTATCCTCACAGTAGCGGTACTTCACATCGTTAACAGCATGGCTATTCCTGTATCACTTGGTAAATCTTACTCGATTTACTCCGGTGCTGTGGATGCTATGGTTCAATGGTGGTACGGACACAATGCGGTAGGTTTTCTACTGACCGCTGGTTTCCTAGGTATGATGTACTACTTTGTTCCTAAACAAGCTGAACGCCCTGTCTACTCTTACCGTTTATCTATCGTTCACTTCTGGGCTCTTATCTCTCTTTATATCTGGGCTGGCCCTCACCACTTACATTACACTGCGCTACCTGACTGGACTCAATCCCTCGGTATGGTGATGTCTCTGGTTCTATTTGCTCCATCTTGGGGTGGTATGATCAACGGTATCATGACGCTGTCTGGCGCGTGGCATAAACTTCGATACGATCCTATTCTGCGTTTCCTAATTGTTTCATTGTCTTTCTATGGTATGTCTACATTCGAAGGTCCAATGATGGCAATAAAAACAGTGAACGCACTATCGCACTACACAGACTGGACCATTGGACACGTTCACTCTGGAGCATTGGGTTGGGTTGCCATGGTTTCTATCGGTTCTGTATATCACCTTGTACCTAAGCTTTTCGGTCAGGAACGTATGTACTCAGTAAAACTGATCAATGTACATTTCTGGTTGGCGACTATCGGCACGGTTTTCTACATCGTTGCTATGTGGATCTCAGGCGTAATGCAAGGGCTAATGTGGCGAGCAGTTAACTCTGACGGCACACTGACTTATAGTTTTGTTGAATCCGTTGCAGCCTCTCATCCATTCTACTTTGTTCGCTTCCTAGGCGGTCTTATTTTCTTGTCGGGTATGTTCTTGATGGCATACAACACCTACAAGACGGTTAGTGCCCCGAAAGAGAGCTTAAAAGCAGTTCCACAACCGGCTTAGGGAGAATTGAGTGTGAGTAATAATTCTAATAACCGCCACGAAATCTTAGAGCGTAACGTAGGTTTATTGGCAATCTTTATCGTGTTTGCGATTAGCTGGGGGGCGCTTGTTGAAATAACGCCTCTCATCTATCAAAAGCAGACAACAGAGCCTGTTGACAACTTAAGAGCCTACAGTGCTTTAGAGATGGAAGGTCGTGACATCTACATTCGCGAAGGCTGTAATGTGTGTCACAGTCAGATGATTCGTCCTTTCCGCTCTGAAACAGAGCGCTACGGTCACTACTCTGTTGCTGGTGAAAGCGTTTGGGAACACCCATTCCTATGGGGTTCTAAGCGTACTGGTCCAGATTTGGCTCGTGTAGGCGGACGTTACTCTGATGAATGGCACCGTGTTCATCTGATCAACCCTCGCGAACTGGTGCCAGAGTCTATAATGCCAGGTTACCCGTGGTTAGCTGAAAACATTCTCGATGGGAAGCTTACTCCTAAGAAATTGACGCTTTTCAGAGACAATTTTGGTGTTCCGTACACTGATGAGCAAATCGCAAATGCGACTAAAGATGTACAAGGTAAATCTGAGATGGACGCAGTCATCGCATACCTTCAGTCTCTTGGTCATGCGATGAAATAAGGAGTCGATATGGATTTCGGTACAATTCACAGCATCTATACCGTTGTTCTCTTTGCTAGTTTCATTGGCATTGTATGGTGGGCATTTGGTAAAAAGCGTAAAGCACGATTTGAGGAAGATGCCAATCTAGTGTTTGCAGATGAAGAGCAAGTGAAACCAAATAATCAAGGAGTGGAGAAGTAATGACTACATTCTGGAGTCTCTGGGTTATCGTAATTACTGTCGGTACTCTAGTTGGATGTGCAATCCTCCTAACTTGGTGCGCTAAGGATAAAATGGGCGTCGAGGAAGGTGCAGATATGGGACACGAGTACGACGGTATTCGTGAGCTCAATAACCCTCTACCAAAGTGGTGGACCTATCTGTTTATCAGCACTTTTGTATTTTCTGCTGTTTACTTGGCGATGTACCCTGGACTAGGAAGCTTTAAAGGTTTGCTAAATTGGTCCAGTTCAAATCAAACGGTAACCAACGTAGAAGATTCAAAAAAAGCAATATCTGAGGCACAAGAACAAAAACGTCTCGATCAGTACGCGAAAGAATTGGGCAGTGCAGATGCTTACTTCGGTGAAGCATTCCGCGCGCTTGCTCATAACGCAGATGGTCTACGCCCTATCCCTGAGATTGCGCAAGATCCTGAAGCAATTAAAGTTGGTCAACGTTTGTTCCTGCAGAACTGTTCGCAATGTCACGGCTCTGATGCTCGTGGTCAGAAAGGTTTCCCTAACTTAACTGACGATGCATGGCTGTACGGCGGTGAGCCAGCAGCTATCGTGACTACTATCATGCAAGGCCGTATCGGTCAGATGCCAGCGTGGAAAGATGCACTTGGTGAACAAGGTGTTCAAGAAGTTGTAAGCTACACGCTAAGCTTATCTGGTCGTAAAGTGAACGCACGTGAAGCTGAGGCTGGCAAAGCTCGCTTTGTTGTGTGTGCAGCTTGTCACGGCACTGACGGTAAAGGTAACCCTGCTGTAGGCGCGCCTGACCTAACTGACCAAGATTGGTTATTCGGCGATTCACGCGCTGCAGTAACAGAAACAGTCATGAACGGTCGCTCTGGTGTGATGCCAGCTTGGAAGGACATTCTAGGCGAAGACAAAGTTCAACTTGTCGCGGCATACGTCTGGAGTTTAAGCAACTCTGACAATAAGTAACATTTCAATAACAGCCCCTTTCATAGGGGCTGTCTTTCCTTTAAATTTAAAGCCTTACATTTTTTCATTTAGCTGTTGAGAACTTTTTTATGGTAAAGCCTTGGTATAAACAATTTTGGCCGTGGTTCCTGATCATCCTGCCTTTAACTGTTGTGGTATGGACAATCGTTACAGTGGTCGTATTCGCCAACAATTCAGTTTCGTTGGTTGCAGAGGATTATTATAAAAAAGGCAAAGGGATCAATATCGATATTAGTAAAATGAATGTCGCTCGTGATCTTGGTCTTAACGCTACCGTTTCATCTGATGGCAACACCGTTGTCATCACTTTTAATAAAGGCGAATTACCGCACTTCCCTGCGCTAACTGCGACGTTCACGCACCGTACGTTATCAGACCATGATTTCACGAAGCTGCTTACAGCAGATGCAAAAGGTAACTATCGCTTAACGCCAGAAGACTCCATTAAAGGTCCCTGGTTCGTCGAGCTTGAGCCACACAATCAAGAATGGATGATTCAAGGTCGAGTTGAATTCCCTGCGCAACCAACAACTTTGATGAAGTAAATCTATGTGTAAATCCTGTTATCACTGTGGTGAAGATGTACCAGCCAACACGGATTTCAAAGTAGAAATATTGGGTGAAATTCGCGATATGTGTTGTCCGGGCTGTGAAACTGTCGCTCAGACTATCGTCGATAGTGGTCTAGTCTCCTATTACCAATACCGAACGGCGCCAGCAGAAAAGGCGGATCTAGTCCCTGAGCAACTCCAAGCCCTCATCCATTATGATAACGAAGATGTTCAGTCAGAGTTTGTTCGTAACCATGAGAACACTTCTGAAGTCACGCTCTCTTTGGAGGGCGTCTCGTGTGCCGCTTGTGCTTGGTTGATTGAAAAACAAGTATCGGGTGTTAAAGGCTTGGTTTCCATTCGTGTTAACACCACAACCAACCGCGCTCTACTCGCTTGGGATAAAACTCAAGTTCGACTCAGTGAACTGCTGTCGGTCATTCATAAACTCGGTTACAAAGCCGCCCCTTTTGAGGCAGACAAGCAAGAAGCCACCTACCACAATACAATGAAACAATACCTTTATCGTCTAGGTATAGCGGGTCTTGCAACCATGCAAGTAATGATGCTTGCGGTAGCATTGTATTTAGAAGTCTTTGGCGATTTAGAGTCAGAGTTTAAAAACTACTTCCGCTGGGTAAGCTTAATCTTCGCGACACCTGTACTGCTCTATTCTGCTCTACCTTTTTACTTCAATGCATGGCGCAGCATTAAAGGGCGAACCCTTGGGATGGACGTTCCTGTATCCATTGCACTCATATTTGCTTATGTGGCGAGCTTAGTTGCAACGGTGACTGAACAAGGCGAAGTGTTCTTCGAATCGATCTCGATGTTTACCTTCTTCTTGTTAGTCGGTCGATTCTTAGAGATGCGTGCTCGCCGCAAAGCAGCAGCAGCTAGTGGCAACCTTCTCAAGTTAATCCCAGCGATTGCGACGACGCTAGACGGTGAACAAATCCCGGTAAGAACCTTAAAGGTTGGTGATCGCATTCGTGTCCTTCCTGGCGAACATATACCGGCAGATGGCAAAGTGATTTCCGGTCGTATCCATATCGATGAATCTATGCTGACCGGCGAGTCCGTTCACGTGGTTAAGAAAGCCGGAGATGCCGTTTACGCAGGTACATTAAATGGTGAGGAGTCTTTCGAGCTAGAAGTAACGAACTCGAAAGCAGACTCGATGATTTCGAATATAGTCCGTCTTCAAGATGAAGCACAGCACTCCAAACCAAAAATTGCTGAGATTGCAGACGTAGTCGCGCGCTATTTCGTTGGTGCGATTCTAATTATTTCTGCAGGAACTTGGTTGTACTGGCATCAAACTAAACCTGATGATGCGTTCTGGATTATGTTGTCTGTTCTGGTCGCAACCTGTCCATGTGCTCTATCGTTAGCCACACCAACGGCACTAACTTGTGCAACTTCTCGTATGGGTAACTTTGGTATCTTGCTGCGTAAAGGCCATGTTTTCGAAACACTGTGTAAGATTAATCACCTTGTGGTTGATAAGACAGGCACGTTGACCAAAGGCGACATCGAAATAAGCGAAACCCAAACCTTCTCTGATTTAAGCGAATCCGACACTCTTGCCATTGCTGCGGCACTCGAAGCTCATGCCAACCACCCTATTGCTCGCGCATTTTCAGGGTTTGGTCGTGAAGGTTTCACCGTCCGTGATGTTCAAAATATCATTGGCTCCGGTATCCAAGGTATTTGGAATACCAAGACAGTAAAAATCGGTAGTGCAAGCTTCGTTGTGGGTGAAAATCGCGATGAAGGTAACGCCGTATACCTTTCAGTCGATAATGAACATGTCGCAACCTTCTACTACCGCGATCCAATTCGTAAAGAAAGTAAAGCATTTATCCAACGTTTTGCGGATGCAGGCATTAAAACAACGTTGTTGACAGGCGATTCACTACGAAATGCACAGCCTGTTGCGGATGAAATGGGTATAGACCATGTGATCGCATCGGCAAAACCTGAAGACAAACTCGCGTATCTTAAAGGGTTAGATCAAGACGACATCACTATGATGGTTGGTGATGGTATTAACGATGCACCAACGCTGGCTGGGGCACACCTTTCTGTCGCGATGGGCGGTGGTACGGATGTTGCGAAAGCATCAGCAGATATGACGCTTCTAGGCGATAATTTAGAGAAATTATTAGAGGCAAGATTGCTTGCAATACGTACAAGAAAGATAATCCGAGAAAACTTGGCTTGGTCTTTGGGTTACAACCTGTTAATTTTGCCGCTGGCAGTTGCAGGCTTAGTCGCACCATATGTTGCAGTAGTGGGTATGTCGGCAAGTTCTATCATCGTCGTATCCAACTCGTTGCGACTGCTTAAAGAGAAGTAAGTGAGAGATCAAACATGGAAAGTCTATACATATTAATCCCTATCGCCATTGTATTGGTCTGTGTTGCCGTTGCTATCTTCCTTTGGGCTGTTCGTAGTGATCAGTTTGAAGATCTAGAGCGACAAGGACACAACATTCTTCTTGATGAAGACGAAAAACCAAACAACAAAAAACAATAGCGTTTCTCTATGAGCCCAGACTTTATTGGTGCATTTATGATCGGCCTCGTTGGGGCTGGTCATTGCATGGGAATGTGTGGCGGCATCGCCTCTCTCCTTTCCATGGGTGCACCGAACAACAAACCTTCTTCCTCTATTCCACTTTTCTATAACTTTGGCAGACTGGCAAGCTACGCTTTAATTGGCGCAATGGTTGGAGGTGCGATATCAGGCCTTTCAGAGTTAAGCGGTCTTACCCAGTCTCTTGCGTGGCTTCGATTTGTCGCTGCACTTTTCATGATCTTAGTTGCACTCTACATTGCTAAATGGTGGCAAGGGCTGCTTGTTGTTGAAAAAGCTGGGCAGTATATCTGGAAGTTTATTTCCCCTGCAGGACAACGACTACTTCCCTTGAAGCACCCCTCCCATGCATTCCCATTTGGTTTTGTTTGGGGTTGGCTGCCATGCGGATTGGTCTATTCAGCGCTCACTTGGTCTGCCGTTTCGGGCAGCGCATTGAATGGCGGATTAATCATGCTAGCATTTGGGCTGGGGACTCTACCTTCGATGCTCGCGATTGGGTATGGCGCGAGGCATTTTCAGAACCTGAAAAAATCGTTAATATTTAGAAACATCTCAGCATTAATTCTAATAAGCTATGGCATGTATACTGCCGCCGGAGCAATGAAAATGCTCGGTTTCATATAGTATGAAAGTCGATATCAGTCATTTTTTTACTACCCTTTAGAAGTAACCAGTGATAAAATATTGATGTATATCAAATAGTGAAAGGTTGTTATGATTTCTGAAAAACCTGCAACAAAGCGTATCCAATCAGGCGGTTGCGCGATTCATTGCCAAGATTGTAGCATTAGCCAACTGTGTATTCCGTTCACTCTAAACGAGTCTGAACTTGACCAGCTGGATCAAATCATCGAGCGTAAAAAGCCAATCCAAAAAGGCCAAGAGCTTTTTAAAGCAGGTGATGAGCTAAAATCTCTGTACGCTATCCGCTCTGGCACGATCAAGAGCTACACAATTACAGAACAAGGCGATGAGCAAATCACTGCGTTTCATTTAGCAGGTGACCTTGTAGGTTTCGACGCGATTACGGGTGACCTACACCCAAGTTTCGCTCAGGCACTTGAAACATCAATGGTTTGTGAGATCCCTTACGAAATCCTTGATGACCTGTCAGGAAAAATGCCTAAACTTCGTCAACAGATCATGCGTCTGATGAGTAACGAAATTAAAGGCGATCAAGAAATGATCCTTCTGCTTTCTAAAAAGAACGCGGAAGAACGTTTAGCTGCTTTCCTTTACAACCTATCAACGCGTTTCTCGCAACGTGGTTTTAGCCCTCGTGAGTTCCGTTTAACCATGACTCGTGGTGACATCGGTAACTACCTTGGCCTGACTGTTGAAACCATCAGTCGCCTACTTGGCCGCTTCCAGAAATCTGAGATTCTGAGCGTAAAAGGTAAGTACATCACCATCTTAGATCACGATGCATTGATGGAACTTGCTGGCGTTAGCAAAGACTAATCTACCCTATCAATTGATGTAGCTCGAAAATGAGCTACATCATATTTCTTCTAAAATCCCTTCGAAAGTCCTCAAATTCTTCCTCAAACTGAGCTACAGTAAAAATGTACCTTGTGTACTCCAATATACTGATTTACCTTATATTCGGTATTTGGTTTTACAATAATAAGTGGGCTTAGATATGAGTATATACAGTAAGATCCTTGTTGTTGCTGACATCAATAACGATGAGCAGCCAGCACTTGCAAGAGCGGTTCAACTCGCTCGAAAAAGTGTATCCAGAAGCCGAATCACTTTCTTTCTGTCAATCTACGATTTTTCGTATGACATGACCTCAATGCTGTCGGTCGATGAAAGAGATGCTATGCGTCGCGGTGTTATCCACCAACGTGAACAATGGATGCGTAAGATAGCCCAACCGTATTTAGACGATAGCTTCGACTTTGATGTTTGTGTTGTTTGGCATAATCGCCCTTATGAAGCGATCATTGCTGAAGTCTTTGCTGGCGGCCACGACATCGTTATTAAGGGAACGCGTAAACACGATGTTCTAGAATCCGTCATTTTCACTCCTACAGATTGGCATCTGTTGCGTAAGTGCCCTATCCCTGTGCTTCTAATTAAGAACTCCGATTGGCCAGAGCACGCGAAGATTCTCGCGTCTGTTCATGTAGGTTCGGAAAACCCAACGCACATTGATTTGAACTATTCAATGGTCGAGCGCCTTAAAGATATCACCAATCGTCTCGATGCTGAACCGTATCTCGTTAATGCCTATCCGGTTACTCCGGCGAATATTACGATTGAATTGCCTGAGTTTGACCCAACAACGTACACAGATGCAGTTCGTGGGCATCACCTAACCGCAATGAAAGCACTTCGCCAAAAGCATGGTTTGGATGAAGAGCAAACAATTGTTGAACAAGGTCTGCCAGAAGACATTATTCCTGCAACGGCAGAAAAGCTTAATGCAGCAATGGTTATTCTTGGTACGACAGGTCGTACGGGGCTTTCGGCGGTGTTTATTGGTAACACAGCGGAGCATGTGATTGATAAAATCAATTGCGACGTACTGGCATTGAAACCAAACGGTTACATCAGTCCGCTCGATCCAAATACAGCGACATAACAGCGCTTTTTTAAAGTAATATAGAAATAAGAAATCCCCCAATTGTTGGGGGATTTCTTATTCTGTTTACTGCCCTGGAGGCACGCAAATTAAAAAGGAGGCTCATTTAGCCTCCTTTTTTCGAATTAGATGTTGGTCACATCGATAAACATTGATTCGTCAATGTTCGTCGACGATACCACAGCTTCACTGAATTCGTATTCTTCGCGATTTCCTTCACGGTCCAGTGGAAGGTTTTCAAAGTCGAACAATTCACGATCAGCAAGCTGGCTTGGGCTTACGTTTTGGATGGATTTAAAGATAGCTTCTACGCGACCTGGTGTCTTCTTATCCCAATCAATCAGCATTGCCTTGATTGATTGACGTTGTAAGTTCTCTTGTGAGCCACATAGGTTACAAGGAATGATTGGGAACTCTTTGTGCTCAGCGTACTTGATTAAGTCTTTCTCACGACAGTATGTCAGTGGACGAATCACAACGTTACGGCCATCATCTGAACGAAGCTTTGGAGGCATCGCTTTAAGGCGAGAACCATGGAACATGTTCAAGAACATCGTTTCTACGATATCATCCATGTGGTGGCCAAGCGCCAATTTAGTCGCGCCGATCTTCTCTGCGAATGAGTAAAGCGTACCACGGCGAAGACGCGAACATAGGCCGCAAGTCGTTTTGCCTTCTGGCACTTTTTCTTTAACCACTGAGTAAGTGTCCTTGTCTACGATGTAGTAAGGAATGTTCAGTGTTTCAAAGTAATCTGGAAGAATGTGCTCAGGGAAACCTGGCTGTTTCTGGTCAAGGTTAACTGCAACCACTTCAAACTTGATCGGTGCTGCCTTTTGTAGATTCAACAGGATATCAAGCATCGCAAATGAATCTTTACCACCACTAATACATGCCATTACAACATCGCCTTCTTCGATCATGTTGTAATCAGTAATGGCATTTCCAACATTTCTTCTTAGGCGCTTCTGAAGCTTGTTGAATTCTAGGGTTTCTTTTCTTGTATCTACTTGGTTCATTGCGGGCTCTCACATCGCCGATAAATCGACTAGGGCTTCCTAACATGGGTTTCTATGGGGCGTGGATTATACGAGCTTTTTGCGCAGGATTAAATGTTTGTGTGACCGAGTCGTCAATAAATGCACTCTAAAACAGCGCGATGGGCAATAAAAACAAAAAAGAGCCACCAAGGCAGTAATGCCAGTCAGTTA
>NZ_JAHGAH010000729.1:0-1439 GCF_030248475.1 Vibrio sp. D173a | reverse complement strand
CTTCTAGATCGCCATCATGAGCATAGCCATCAATACCGAGCGCGAGACCACTGGTGACAATCAAACCACTTTGGGTAAATTCACGGGCGAAGGCCTTAGCTGTTTGCAAACCTTCTAAGCTCGCGTTGCGGCTGCCGACCATTGCGATCTGAGGATCGCTCAGCGTGCTAATATTGCCGCGCACAAATAAGGTGCCCGGCGCACTGGCTATCTGACGCAAGCAAGGTGGATACGCAGCACATTGGTGAGTCACAATATGATGAGTCGGACTTTGGGCTTGCCACGCTAAGCACTCTTCAACCAAAGGCTCAGTCTTGAATTTAAGGTAGGCTATCTGCGAATCAGAGAAACCAATCGCTGTGAGCTGTTGGTGAGAGTAATCGGCAAGATTTTGCGGTGAGTCTATGGCCAACAAACGCTTAAGGCGCTTCATACCCAACTTGGGGACAAAGCTTAACCTCAACCATGCTGCTAGCTCTTGCTCTGTCATGGGAGAATCCTACTTGTCAGAGTCATCACTTGAGAGCGGTGAAACAGCTAAGATATCCTGACTAATAGGTTTGCTGCTTTGAGTCACTAAGGCCAAACTGAAGTACTGATACGGTCTTATGACTATCAAATTCCCCACTTCCGTGCTTGGCAGTTGGATCTTATCACCCAGAGCCTCACTGTCGTAGCTGTAGTCACCTTGCTGACCATAAACCACCGCGCCAGCCTCACTGAGCGAAAACATCGACCCTTGGCGAAGGTTATCGTGAGTGCCTCTATCTATCACCACCACGTGGTTCTTGGCACTGAACTTCCCTCCCTCCAAAGATCCCACAATATGAGCAAACTGTCCTGCGGCGGTTGGCGCAGGGTAAAAGGTCGTCGTGAGCGCGGCTTGGTCAATATTCAATTCTGGCAACACCACATCATTGACTAAGATTTCTTGCAGTTGAGAGTCGACCTGCAAGCTGCTAAACGAGGCTTCAACGGAACTAAGGTGAGCATTAGCCACTAAGCGCAGTGACACCATCGACGATTGAGGCTCACTACGTTGATACTCCGCGACAGCTCGGTAGATGCCCCACTTTTGATGTTGCTGCTTTCCAGAGATAAACAGTCGGTCTTGAGCGGTTAAAAACTTGCGTCCATCACTGGTGCCCAGCACTCGCTGTGCGGAGTCGATATCCGATTGAGTGACGAGTCGATCTGATTGAAGGTATGGAAGAACTAAACCCTCATCGACCGTCGGCACCGCTTTTTTATCTCTCACGCGAATCTTTGGGCTGAGTTTAATCACTGGTTTAAGGCTCAAGACTGGCTGACCATTCAACCAAACCAGAGAGAGTTTATCGCCCGGATAAATCAGATGAGGGTTGTCTATCTCTGGATTCCCCTGCCATAAGCGCGGCCATAACCACGGACTATCAAGATACATCTCCGAGATATCCCAA
>NZ_JAHGAH010000728.1:0-1036 GCF_030248475.1 Vibrio sp. D173a | reverse complement strand
AAGAGACCACTTCACCGTCGCCAACCACAAAATGGTCAAGTACCCTAATGTCCACCAGCGCCAGCGCATCGGTTAATCTGCGCGTGATTCTTCTGTCTGCTTGGCTAGGCTCTGCGACACCAGAAGGGTGATTATGAGCTAATATCAGCGCAGCAGCGTTGTGAAACAGAGCCCGTTTGACGACTTCTCTGGGGTAAACAGACGCAGCGTCAATGGTGCCTTCAAACATCACCTCATCTTTAATCACTCGGTTCTGATTGTCTAAAAATAGGATATAGAAGGCTTCGCGTTGGCGATCCCTTAAAACACTCGAAAGATAGAGTTTTGTGTGAGTCGGGCTCGTTAGAGCATCGCCTCGGTTCAGTGTCTCGGCAAGATAGCGCTGCGTCATCTCTAGCACCGCTTGCAATTGAACATACTTGGCCTGTCCCATCCCTTTGTGCTGACAAAATTCTTCTTCAGTGGCTGAGAACAGCTTTCTTAAGGAGCCAAAGTCTTGAAGCAACTTATCGGCTAGCTCCAGTACATTCATACCTTGAGTCCCCGTTCTCAGGAAGATAGCCAGCAGTTCTGCGTCAGAAAGCGCCTCTGGGCCTCGTTGGATAAGCTTTTCGCGAGGCATCGACTCGCTGGGTAACCGATTCAAAAGCATGTACTAACACTCTCAAGCAGATCAAACCTCTAGATTAATCCCTTTCACAATAGAGATCGTTTATCCCTTTAATATTCAACAGCATCCTTAACATAACCGTGTAATTGATATGTTTGATAGCGTCAGTTTGATGAGCATCAAATCTCAGCCAGTTCCCTAACTAGGCACTCAACTTCTGTTCTGCTATCGTAAGTCCCAGAAAATTTAAGGAACAAAATCATGCAAACATCGGTTAATCAACAGACCCCAACTGAGCAACAAGGCTTGGCTGGTAAGAAGATCCTGCTCGGTATCAGTGGTGGTATTGCAGCGTATAAATGTGCAGAACTGACTCGCCGCTTGATCGAACGTGGCGCACAGGTCCGAGTCGTGATGACACACGCG
>NZ_JAHGAH010000727.1:0-1112 GCF_030248475.1 Vibrio sp. D173a | reverse complement strand
GTTTCTAGTGTTTGCCAGTGGGGATGAAACAGCGCCTGCTTGCGAATAAACCTAGGTACCAAGGTTTGGAGGTTAGGGTTAGATAGGCCAGTCGCAGCGGTAAAAATTGTCATAGTAGAGGTTCCATCATTCTCTGTTGCTGAGATATCACTCGCGTTTCTCTTTGAGCTTGGTCTATCTTAGCTTGGTGTGCAAGTGGTGAGTGATGAGTGTTGACCAAGAATTGACGCAGCTAATGTGTTGAATCTTAAGTGCTGTATCAAGATGTTCAGAGTGTTGCACTTTGGTCTGCTGACGGTGAAGGCTCAGAGAAGCACCCATAAAGTGCGTCTGCCGACAGCAAGCGGCAATATTGCAACACCAGTGGTGTTTCGGTATTTGGGGTAAGCGCAGTACGATTAATGCAGTCGACGAGGTCAGACTGCTGCTGCTTTTCTAGCTGAAGCTCAAACTGAAGCGCTTCGCGATAGAGTGAGTCGACCACATGAGGCTTGAGGTGTTTGCGCAGCTCACGATAACTGAGCAGTAGTGATTCCGAACGACCTAGACATTGCTGAATATGGTGCCATTCGGTCTCGGCGAACGCCAACTGCTGCTCATCAAGCCATTTGAGAAGCAGCAGTAGTTTGACGTTACCGTGATATTGGTTCTGCAGGGTTAGGCATGCATCCTTCACACCGCGAGCACTGTAGTAACTCAGGCTAAACTGCCAGAGTCTCTCTAGTGTCAGTGTGTTTGGTGCATGCTCTGAACTCATAAGCTTTCCATATCCTGTTCCATCTGCTCAAGCTCTTCTTGGATCGACATCCATTCCATTTCAACCTCTTCAAGTTGAGATTTGCTGGTGGCTTGCAGTGCGAGTACTTGGTTAAGTTTAGCTTTATTTTCCGCTTCATACAGCGAAGTGTCTGACAATTGCTGTTCAGCGTCTTCGAGGTCTGCAGTGAACTTATCCATTTGTTTCTCAAACTGGGTCAGTTTTTTACGCAGTGGTGCGGTGAGTTTTCTAAACTCTGCCTCACGGCGTTTCTGCTCTTTCTTAGCTGCCGCACTGTTTGCACCATCTTTAGCTGGAGCCTGCGCTTGCGCCTCTTTACGCTCGATTTTTTGCT
>NZ_JAHGAH010000726.1:0-778 GCF_030248475.1 Vibrio sp. D173a | reverse complement strand
CGTGCTTCTGCTGGTCTTATTATCGCTGAAGGTACGCAAATCTCGCCAATGGGCCAAGGTTACGCTTGGACTCCGGGTATCTACACTCAAGAGCAGATTGCGGGCTGGAAAAAAGTAACAGACGCTGTACATGAACAGAACGGTAAGATCTTTGCTCAACTATGGCATGTAGGTCGCGTGACTCACCCAGACAACATTGGTGGCGAGCAGCCGATCTCATCGTCAGCACTGAAAGCGGAAAACGTAAAAGTATTTATCGACAACGGTACCGACGAACCGGGCTTTGTGGATGTGGTTGAACCGCGTGAAATGACCAAAGATGACATCAAAATGGTTATCGAGCAGTACCGCCAAGCGGCACTGAATGCGATTGAAGCGGGCTTTGATGGTGTTGAGCTTCATGCTGCGAACGGTTACCTAGTGAACCAGTTTATTGATTCTGAAGCGAATAACCGTACTGATGAATACGGTGGTTCAATTGAAAACCGTCTGCGCTTCCTAGGTGAAGTGGTTGAAGCTATGGTTGAAGCGATTGGAGCAGACCGTGTTGGTGTTCGTTTAGCACCTTTCACTTCATTGAATGGTACCGTTGATGCGACACCTGTAGAGACTTACACGGCAGCAGCAGCGCTACTTAACCTTTATAAGATCGTTTACCTGCACATTGCTGAAGTGGATTGGGACGATGCACCAGAAACTCCGAAAGCATTCAAAGCTGCGGTACGTGAAGCGTATCAAGGTGTGTTGATTTGGGCTGGTCGTTACAACAGCGAACGTG
>NZ_JAHGAH010000725.1:0-687 GCF_030248475.1 Vibrio sp. D173a | reverse complement strand
GAGCACTCGTGATAAAAAGTTGGGATATAAAGCGTTGGGCTCTCTTTCCAAACCCGCCACGCATACTTGACGTAGTCCCAAGCCCAGTAGGTCAACCAACTCGAAATCACCAAGCTGATCGTTTCACTGATAAGGGCTAATATTTGATGACCTCGCTCTGTCTTGATAAATATTTCCAGTACATTTGCACGGATTTGTGTATCTTCCCTAGACGCGTTCACCGCAGCAAGCATGTAGAGCCATAAGGTCGGAATAACCATCGACTCTTCAAGCACCATAATTGGGACTTCAAAGACATATCGTGTCACTACCTGAACAAACTGCATCAATGCCACAGATGCAATCAGGAAAGTGAGTAGATATCTAAACTTTTGCTCCACGTTGTTATTTCCTTATTGTTTTATTTGTAAACACCTCGTTAATTTAATGATGACAAGCAATAAAAACAAATTTAAAATTTCTCTAATCTGATAACTTTTTCTTATAGGCTCGTATGAATAACCTCTCTATAAAACAGCTAGAAACCTTTCGCACCGTGATGCGCTCTGGGTCCGTGACCTTAGCGGCCAAAACGTTGTGCCGAACACAGCCGGCGATCAGCGCAATGCTGGTCGGATTAGAGAAAGAACTTGGCTTTGCATTATTCGAACGACATAAAGGTCGACTAGTGCCGAATCCAGAGGCGTA
>NZ_JAHGAH010000724.1:0-929 GCF_030248475.1 Vibrio sp. D173a | reverse complement strand
TGTCTCTGTCTAAGTTGCTCAGTTTTTCAGCGTGAATGAGGAGTGTGGTGTCCTCTAGTATTGCACTGGAAATCGTAGAAAGCCTAGACGCAGAAGGTAAGCCAATCATTTGGGGTCCAGACCGTCACCTAGGGTCTTACATTGCGAACCAAACCGGCGCAGACATGTTGCTATGGCAAGGTGAGTGTATTGTTCACGACGAATTCTCTGCTGATGCATTGAGAAAAATGAAGTCTGTGTATCCAGAAGCGGCAATCCTAGTACACCCAGAGTCACCAGCAAGTGTGGTTGAACTGGCAGACGCAGTCGGCTCTACTAGCCAGCTGATTAAAAAAGCGAAAGAGCTACCGCACCCGCAAATGATCGTCGCGACAGACAAAGGTATCTTCTTCAAGATGCAACAATTGGTTCCTGAGAAAGAACTGATTGAAGCACCAACCGCTGGTGCCGGTGCGACATGTCGCAGCTGTGCACACTGTCCTTGGATGGCGATGAACGGTCTTGAGGCGATTGAAAACGCGCTTGAGAATGGTGGTGAGCAACACGAAATCTTCGTTTCTGATGAGCTTCGTGTTAAATCTCTGATCCCATTAAACCGCATGCTTGATTTCGCAGAGCAGTTGAACATGCAAGTGAAAGGCAACGCGTAAGCAAGGTCTTCACCTTCAGAATTTAATAGCCAGCATTCGTGCTGGCTTTTTTGTGCCTTATTTTCGAGTTTTACATCAGATATCTTGTTGATATCGTGAATTTTTCCTAGCATGTAAATAACAAAATACTAATTTGAGGTGCAGATGATTATCTGGTTACAACTCAAACGCTGGCTTCAAGCGAATTTGTTTGTGTTAAATGGAAAAGTATGCTCTTTAAAAATAAGAACCTATCAATCTGTGTGGGCACTCGTTGATGATAATCCAATTAGATACCTC
>NZ_JAHGAH010000723.1:0-848 GCF_030248475.1 Vibrio sp. D173a | reverse complement strand
TCATCACATTTTTAAACGCAAACGATCGCGCGGTCAAAGATTCATCAATTCGGTCGAATTAGTTCGGAATAGGTGAGTTTTTCCATTAAAAAAAGCGACAATATTCACTGTCGCTTTTCATGACTTTTAGCTTTATGGCACATACGTCCAGCGAATTAAAACAATTCCAATCACTATAATTAGGTAGCAGAACGTGACTTTATAACGTCCACGTTGCGAATTTACGCGATTTGTTCCAACTTTCATTTACCATCATTCAACCAATTGAAAGTCGTATCGACCATCGTTTTCTGCTCGCTCTCTGATCAATAACACATCTTCGTGGAAGGTCAGTGCGAGTAATTGATCACTGTATTCGTACAGGTAAGAGACCGAATGTTGTTTGTTGAGTACCTGTTTTGGCTTTCCCAGAAGGGCAATAACTTGTTCTCTGGTCGTGCGCTTTTCAATCAGCAATTCAAGCTTTGCGGCATCAAACCGCTCTGGTCTCTCGATCATCTGACGCAACTAAAACGACATCCAAACCGCTCCCATCAACAGAGCCAACAACATCAGCAATGATTTATTCAACACAATACCTCTCCTAAACTCAATCTCGAAGGCTACCACTAAAGAGGTGTAAAGGCTGTAAGCTGTTGTAAGAGAGGATTCTATCCCTGCGACATAACGTCATTGCCATGGCTTACCGATCAATATTGCTCTGCGGTGACAAACGCCGCGCTGGTTTTATCTGTCGATAGCTCAAAACAGTACTCTGCATGTTTTTTCAAACACTGGAACACTTCAGCGTCGAGCTTATGGTTTTGAACGTGGTCATCTAATATCGCCAGTGTCTGTTCTAAGCTCAT
>NZ_JAHGAH010000722.1:0-1113 GCF_030248475.1 Vibrio sp. D173a | reverse complement strand
ATTTCTTCGGCCAACTTTTACTACCGACTCTGTTTTTACTTGAGGCTTACTCGGTTGTGGCACCGGTATAATTTGCCTCTCTTCATCAAACAATCGTCCTTGATAGCCATGGATACCCAACTCAAGCAGAGTGTTTTTCTCTTGCTTGGTTTCAACACCAACAGCAATAACTTGGGTTGGTGAGTCTCCACAGGCTCCAATCAAACTGCGTACAAACAGTTGATTTTCATGCCTTTGATCGATCTTCTTAACCAAACTTCTGTGCAGTTTAATAAAATCGACTTTTAAATCCTTGATATAGTGAGTGCTCACAATAGTACGACCTGCTTGGCCGACAATCACTTTACACCCAAGTCCCGATAGCATCTTAGCTACTGGTCTCATGTAATCTAAATGCGCAATCACATGCCCTTCAGGAAACTCAAAACATATATGAGCACGCTGCTGGGTTGATAGCTGTAATAATTCGCTTCTAAACCACTTAAAATGTTGTTTACTCGCAAACGGAGTAACATTTAGGTTTATAGAGTAATTCATCAGTTCCGAAGATTCTTTTACCGACTTCAATAAAACTCGTAAAACTGATTGATCCATTTGGGCTTGGTACCCGACTTGCTCTACGGCAGGCATAAAGCGCGAGGATTTCAGTAGGCCCTTCTCTGGATCTTGAATCCTTGCGAAAATTTCTCTATGTAATTCATAAGGTTGCCCTTTATTGGACATAAGATAACACTGCTGAGCAAAGATTACTAAGTTTTCAGGCTGCAGGGCTTTATCCAATAATGTGCGCCAACGAACACTGCCTCTATCAAGCTCATTCTTATTCAGCTTAGGGTAACGACTCCAGTTATTAATGCGCTCCAACTGGGCACTTTTCAGTGCTGTTTCCGCTTCATCCATAATTTGACTATGACGCTCACCTTCTGCATACATGGTCACACCGATGTGGCACCAATTATCCACATCTAGAGGCTCTGGTGGGGTCAATTTGTCGAGTTGTCTCAAACATTGGGCAGCTAATGTCGCAATATCTTTACTACCTTGGTGAGGAATGAACACAGCAAAGTCGGCATCGTAGTATCGAGAGAAGATAACATCAGGGTAACGCTGGAC
>NZ_JAHGAH010000721.1:0-664 GCF_030248475.1 Vibrio sp. D173a | reverse complement strand
AGATGGCGGTATAGGCAGTTTCGACCAAGTCGATGTTAAATATGCGTTCACTGCCGAGTGGGTCAAAGTCTTCCGGAACAGTGAGCTGTTCCACTTGAAGCAAGATTTGGTGGATCTTCGGCGCAATTTCGAGTGCTTTCGGCGTCGGAAACAGACCTTTCGACTCACGTTCAAATAACGGGTCGTCAAACAGAGTCCGTAGTTTTGTCAGCTGTTTGCTCACCGCTGATTGGCTCAAAAACATTCGCTGTGCGGTCTTGCTTACACTGCGTTCTTCGAGTAAAACGTGCAAGCAGAGCAAAAGATTCATATCGCATTTCAGTAATCGCTTCACATCAACCATGATATTCCTCAGATTCACATCAAAAATGATTTTATGTCACTTTCAATCATATCATGAAGTTGGTAATTTAAACCCATATACCTATGAGTTAACTACTCAAGAATAATAGAACTAAGGAATACTCATGAACTTTCTAGCACTCCCTAAGATTGATCTTCACTGCCACCTAGACGGAAGCGTTCGTCCAGACACCATCATTGATCTTGCGAAGCAATACGGTATCGAGCTTCCTGCAGACCGTGATGCAGTCGTTGAATCTCTTACTGTGCCAGAAGACTGTAAGAACCTAGACGAGTACCTAGCGTGTTTCTCTCTGCCACT
>NZ_JAHGAH010000720.1:0-830 GCF_030248475.1 Vibrio sp. D173a | reverse complement strand
AATGAGGAGGTCTGAGTCGCGAGTGAGATCAACCTTATACTCATTGTAAGAGTTGCAAAAGTACTCTGAAAATAATCGAGACACAACCAAGACTTTGGCGTCTTCAGGCATCAACGCTCAACTGTTAGTTATAAGAAAAGTATATGAGTTTTGACATAATTTTTCCTAACCGTAGAAATTTAAAAAAGGTGACGTAAACTATTTTTTAATTCGCAGTCGCCATTTCTCTTGTTATCTACTTGTTCTAAAAGTGTTTTTAATATCACCGATAGCTCTTTATCTTCCATTGTGGTGACATCTGACGTGTCGAGAAGTCCAAGCTCCTTTTTTAGACGGTTATATTGTCGATTCATTTGCCTTAAGTCTTCTAATTTGAAAGCTTCCAACCATTTAGTAGCTTGACTCATCAATTTCATTAGTCGCAGTGTGGTTTCATTCGCTTTATCATCAACCTCTTGATTACGACGAGCAGCTTTAACTTGCCACTGAGGGGCTCTCTTCTTTGCTTTACCAAGGTAACTTTTCTGTGGTGAGTAACTTCGGTGATCGATTCGCATTACTTCAAGTATCGCAGTATTGAAAGCTTGTTTTATGAGTCTCGTTGTGGACTTTCTTTGAAGGTCTCGAAGATAAACTAAATCATTAGTAAATTTGCCAAGTAGCAAATGCAAATGGTCGCCGGAGCCTCGAATTTCCTCGGATTGATTCTGTTGATGTATGACCGCCCTAGTAATCGGAGCTAAGTCCTTACCACTGACTTCAAGAGAACTGGAAAGATTACGCATGATGATGTTGAGTATCATCCGCCATTCGTGACGGTTAGGGCGAAT
>NZ_JAHGAH010000072.1:0-41298 GCF_030248475.1 Vibrio sp. D173a | reverse complement strand
AGTGAACGGCATTAGAGCATTGGCTCTCCTTTTTTGTGTCTGTCATTTTTGTAGCGCAATCTAGCGTAAGAAGCTTGCTAGCGATTAAACGCTGTTTCTATGGCTGCAATATTTCAGGATCTTCCATTTCAACCATTGGTGTTTGACCGACGTTGTCGCGCAGCTTTTGCCACAACCCACCAAGGTATTCATGCCAGTAGAGTTCGGTTTGCTCTAGGTAGCGTGCTTTTGGTGCGTACTTCTGCCATGGCTGCTCGATGTCATCAATCGCCATAAAGTTCGTTGGTGCTGGGATTGGTTTAATACCCGCAGCGTTGAACTCATACAAAGCACGTTTCATGTGGCTAGCAGAAGTCACTAACACAATATCTTTTTGTTTTACGAAGGCTGCCGCTTGGCGTGCTTCTTCCCAGGTGTCTTTCGCGTCTTCCAACAAAATGATATCGGATTTAGCAACGCCAAGAGAAAGCGCAACGTTCGCCATCATACGAGCATGGCTTATTTCAGAGCCGCCAGCGTAGCCAGACAGAATGAGTTTTGCGCCTGGGTACATACGCAAAATACGAATGCCTTCGGTGAGTCGCATCAGTGCTGTGCGACTTAATTGAGAAGTGGGTGGGATCTCATTGTCCACCACATGTCCGTTACCAAGCACCATGACATAGTCAACGGTACCAGAAACAGGTAAAAACGCTTTGTACTCGCGCTCAAGAGGCATTAACAGCTTAGTTGAAACAGGTTGGAAGGCAACAAGAAAAATGCCGACGAAAGAGAATAGAACAACAAAGCAGCCAGTTTTACGTTTTGTGGTAAAACTAATGAGAGCAAGACCTAACAAGCCTATGATTAACAATGCCGGAAGTGGCATAAGCAAGGCAGACATTACTTTTTTCAGCTCAAACATACGAAAATAGTCCGAAAAAACATCAATTGATTATAAAAATGAGGTTGACCCTCTTTATTCCTGCTTTCCTTGTGACAGAATAGCGTCACAATCCGATATGATAACTCAGCAGAAGTGACAGAAGACCGCAATTTCGACGATATCGCCCACAAATTTGCAAAAAATATTTACGGCTCCGATAAAGGGGAGATCCGTCAAATCATTGTGTGGGAAGATTTTCTACAGATTCTAAGTGAATTAGGCGCCGACCATCAAGCTCTACAAGTCCTTGATGCTGGTGGTGGTTTAGCACAAATGTCGCAAAAGCTTGCTAAGCTCGGACATCATGTCGCTTTATGTGATCTATCTTCGGAAATGCTGCAACTAGCGAAACAGGATATTGAAAAAAACGGTTTGCTTGAGCAGTATCGCCTGATTCATTCGCCTGTCCAATCCATTGGTGATCACATGGAAGCGCAGGTGGACCTTGTCATGTTCCATGCTGTCATGGAGTGGTTGGTAGACCCGAAAACCGCACTCGAAACCGTTTTGGAACAGGTCAAGCCGGGGGGCATCGCTTCGGTTATGTTCTATAACCACCACGGCTTAGTCTATAAAAATGTGGTTTGTGGCAACATTCCTCATGTTTTAGACGGCATGCCTCACCGAAAAAGATTTAAACTACAGCCACAAAAAGGCCTAAAACCCGAAGAGGTCTATCAATGGATAGAAGATTCTGGTTTTAGTATTTGTGGAAAATCTGGTATTCGTTCATTCAGTGATTACATAGGCAATATGGAATACATGGGCGATTACGAGTTTGAAGATGTGTTGGCGCTAGAAAAACAACTTTGTCGACAAGAGCCATACCTCTCATTAGGCCGCTATATTCATGTGTGGGCTAAGAAGAACGATAAACAGGAATAACGATGAGTGAGATGACTCTCAATGCTGCAGAGCAACCAATCGATGAGTTGGTTGGCTGGGTAAAGCAGCACGATTTCTCGTTGAACCTGACCACTGAGCGACTGGCATTTTTGATTGCTATCGCAGTACTAAGTAATGAAAGGTTCGATGAAGAATTGGGTGAAGGTGAATTGCACGACGCATTTGCCATCGTCACTCGACTTTTTGATGAGACCGGCGAAGCTTCGGCTTTCCGTGCGAACAATGCCATCAACGAGATGGTTAAACAGCGTCTTATGAGCCGTTTTGTCAGTGAGATTACTGACGGAGCGAGCATTTACCGCTTGTCGCCATTAGCGATAGGAATTACCGACTACTACGTGCGTCATCGCGAGTTCTCGAAACTGCGTCTTTCTATCCAGCTATCGATGGTAGCGGATGAAATGGCAAAAGCGATTGAAGCGGCACAAAAGGGTGGCACTCCAGGCCACTGGAAGAAAAACGTTTATGGAATTTTGAAATATTCTGTAGGCGAAATCTTCGATCAAATCGACCTTAACCAACGTGTGATGGATGAGCAGCAACAGTCTGTTAAACAACAGATTGCTGACCTGCTTAACAAAGACTGGCGTGAAGCGATCAACAACTGTGAAGCGCTTCTGTCAGAAACATCCAGCACGTTGCGTGAACTTCAAGATACGCTGCAAGCTGCCAGCGATGAACTGCAAACTCAGATCCTAGACATCCAAGAAATTGTTTATGGTGACCCTGAGCTTGAGTTTATCGAAGAAGCTTTGTTTGGTCTGCAGATGAAACTGGACCGAATCACAAGCTGGGGCCAGCAAGCGATCGATCTTTGGATTGGCTACGACCGACACGTGCACAAGTTTATCCGTACCGCGATCGATATGGATAAGAACCGTGCGTTTAGCTCGCGTCTGCGCCAGTCCGTGAAAGACTACTTTGATTCGCCTTGGTATCTGACTTATGCAGATGCGGAAAGGCTTTCTGACCTTCGTGATGAAGCCCTAGTACTGCGTGATGACGAGGTAACAGGTCAAGTTCCGATGGAAGTGGAATACGAAGAGTTTCAACAAGTCAATGATGAGTTGGCGGAGCGAATTGGTGACATGCTGAAAGCGCATAAAGACCAAGGCGCACCAATTGATCTGAGCGTGGTACTGCGAGATTACCTTGCACAGCACCCATACACTCATCACTTTGATTTAGCTCGCATTGTCGTTGATCAGGCGGTACGTCTGGGTTACTCAGAATCCGACTACCAAGCTGTTCAGCCAGACTGGAAAGCAATCAACGAATTTGGGGCAAAGGTACAAGCGAATGTCATCGACCGATACTAATGAATACATGTCAGAGAATCTGGCAAAAGCAATTTCTAACCCTCTGTTCCCAGCGCTAGATAGCATGCTTCGAGCAGGGCGTCATATCTCAAGTGAAGATCTAGACAACCACGCGTTGTTGTCGGATTTCGAACTTGAGCTTTCTTCTTTCTACCAGCGCTACAACACCGAACTGGTGAAAGCGCCAGAAGGTTTCTTCTACCTTCGTCCACGTTCAACATCTCTGATTGGCCGTAGTGTCCTTTCTGAACTGGATATGCTGGTGGGTAAGGTACTGTGTTTCCTTTACCTAAGCCCAGAGCGTCTTGCGCACGAAGGCATCTTCACTAACCAAGAGCTGTACGACGAACTGCTTGCACTAGCAGATGAAAATAAGCTGATGAAGCTAGTGACGAACCGTGCGACTGGTTCAGACCTTGATAAAGAAAAGCTGTTTGAAAAAGTACGTACGTCACTTCGTCGTCTGCGCCGCCTAGGCATGATCATCAACATCGGTGAAACCGGTAAATTCAGCATCAGTGAAGCGGTATTCCGCTTTGGTGCCGATGTACGTGTTGGCGATGATATGCGTGAAGCGCAGTTGCGTCTGATCCGTGATGGTGAGGCGGTAGTGCACACCAAAGAACCAAGTCAAGGCAGCCTATTGTCTGAAGAAGATCAAGACGACCAAGCCCAAGAAGAAACAACAGAAGAGGGTGAAGCATGAGCATGATTGAACGCGGTAAATACCAATCGCTGACCATGGTCAACTGGAACGGCTTCTTTGCCCGTACGTTTGACATCGATGGTCTGGTCACCACGCTATCAGGTGGTAACGGTGCCGGTAAATCAACCACAATGGCGGCGTTCATCACGGCATTGATTCCTGACCAAACGCTACTGCACTTCCGTAACACGACAGAAGCAGGCAGCAGCCAATCGTCTCGCGACAAAGGTTTGTACGGTAAGCTACAGCCGGGCGCATGTTATGCGGCGCTAGACGTGGTGAACTCACGTAACCAACGCCTATTGTTCGCAGTAAAACTGCAGCAAGTTGCGGGTCGTGATAAGAAAGTAGACATCAAACCGTTTGTTATCCAAGGTCTTCCAAGCCATGTGAAACCAACGGATATCTTGATTGAAAGCGTATCAGCGACTCAAGCTCGTGTACGTCAAATCAACGAAGTAAAAGAATCGATCGCAGAATTTGAAGGTGTTCAATTCAAAGCGTTCTCTTCTATCGTGGATTACCACGCGCAAATGTTTGAATTCGGTGTGATTCCGAAGAAACTGCGTAACTCTGGTGACCGTTCTAAATTCTACCGCCTGATCGAAGCATCGCTTTACGGTGGTATCTCAAGTGCGATTACACGCTCGCTACGTGACTACCTTCTACCACAAAACGGCGGCGTGAAGAAAGCGTTCCAAGATATGGAATCGGCGCTGCGTGAAAACCGCATGACGCTAGAAGCGATCAAAACCACGCAAGCAGACCGTGATTTGTTCAAGCACTTGATCACAGAGTCGACTAACTACGTGGCGGCGGACTACATGCGTCACGCGAACGATCGTCGCAATAAGCTAGATAAAACACTGTCATTGCGTTCAGAGCTGTTCGGTTCTCGTGAAACTCTTGTTGAGCAAAACAACCTGCTTAACCGCGTTCAAGAAGAACTAGAACTGTTAGTTGAGTCGGAAGCGGCATTAGAGCAAGACTACCAAGCGGCTTCGGACCACTTGCAACTGGTGCAAAACGCACTGCGTCAGCAAGAGAAGATCGAACGCTACCAAGAAGATCTTGAAGAGCTAAGTGAGCGTCTTGAAGAACAAATGATGGTAGTGGAAGAAGCGCAAGAACGCGTGATGATGGTGGAAGAGCAGGCGACCGTTGCGGAAGAAGAGGTGGATAGCCTTAAGACGCAACTGGCGGACTACCAACAAGCACTCGACGTTCAGCAAACTCGCGCGCTTCAATACCAACAAGCGGTTCAAGCGCTGGAAAAAGCGAAGCAGCTACTTGGCGATGACAGCCTAACGGCTGAATCGGCACAAGCGCTTGTCTCTGAGCTTAAGAGCAAAGAATCAGAAAGCACCAACGCGTTGCTATCGGTTAAGCATAAACTGGACATGTCTTCTGCAGCAGCAGAGCAGTTCGAAACCGCGCTTAAACTGGTACAAAGCATCGTTGGTCAAGTTGAGCGTAAAGACGCGTCTGAACATGCGAAAACCGCAATTGCGAAAGCGCGTGAATCTCAGCAAGTCGCGCAAAACGAACAGCAATGGCGTGCACAGCACCGTGACCTTGAGCGTAGCCTTAACCAGCAGTGTCAAGCACGTGAGCTAGTCAACGAATACCAGAAGCAGTTCCATGTTGAACTGACTGACGAAATCACGTTTGAACAAGAACGTGAGCGTCATGCGATGCAAATCGACTCGCTAGAAATGACGCAAGAAGACGTGCGTGAGCAACGCAGCGAACAGCGTCGTCTAGAGCAAGATGCAGCAGCGGAAATCAACAAGCTAGAAGCCATTGCTCCAACATGGATTGCGGCGAACGATGCGCTAGAAAAACTGCGTGAGCAAAGTGGCGCTGAGCTAGAAGATAGCCAGTCAGTCATGAGCCAAATGCAAGTGGTGCTTGAGCAAGAGAAGACCCTTTCTCTGGCGAAAGACAAACTAGCAGAGCGTCGCAGCCAACTTGACTCTGAGATTGAGCGTCTTGCTTCTCCTGGTGGTTCAAACGACCCTCGTCTGAAAGGTTTGGCAGATACACTGGGCGGCGTATTGCTGTCTGAGATCTACGATGACATCACAATTGATGACGCGCCTTACTTTAGTGCGATGTACGGTCCGGCTCGTCACGCTATCGTTGTTTCTGATCTGTCTGGTATCGAAGAGAAACTGGTAGAGCTAGACGACTGTCCAGAAGACTTGTACATCATTGAAGGTGACATCGATGCCTTTGATGACAGCTCATTCGACGCGGAAGAGCTAGAAGGCGCGGTTTGCGTTCGCATGAACGATCGCCAAATGCGTTACTCTCGCTTGCCTGAAATCCCACTGTTTGGTCGTGCGGCACGTGAGCAGCGTTTAGAGCTATTACGTAACGAACGTGAAGAAGTAGTCGAGAAGCACGCGAAAGCAGCATTCGATTCGCAAAAAATGCAGCGTCTGTACCAAGCGTTCAACCAGTTTGTGGCAAGCCACATTCAAGTAGCATTTGAAGCTGACCCAGAGCAAGCATTGGCAACCATTCGCGACAAGCGTAACCAAATTTCTCGCGTACTGGCTGATCTGGATGCGAAAGAGCAACAACAACGTTCTCAACTGCAAACCAGCAAGCAAGCGTTGTCTTCTCTAGACAAGCTAGCACCAAACATGGCACTGATTGAAGATGAGTCGCTGCAAGCGCGCTTTGATGAGTTGGAAGAGAAAATCGCCCAACTTTCAGAAGCAAAAGCTTTCCTAACCAACCACGCGAAAGCGGTGGCGGAATTGGAAAAAGTGGCGGTTGCCCTAGATGCCGATCCAGAGCAATTCGATGCGCTAGAAGCAGAATACAAAGCGGCAGACGAACAGCTACAAGATCTTAAGAAGCAAATCTTCGCACTCTCAGATCTTGTTGAACGTCGCCACTACTTCGCTTACTCAGATTCAGTAGACTTATTGAACAAGAGCAGCGAACTGAGCGAGCAGCTAAAAGCGAAATTGGTTCAAGCTGAACAAATGCGTACACGCTCTCGTGAAGAGTTGAAGCAATCGCAAGGTCAAATGAACCAATACAACCAAGTATTGGCTTCTCTGAAGAGTTCGCACCAAGCGAAACTGGAAACGGTTCAAGAGTTCAAACAAGAACTTCAAGAGTTTGGCGTTAACGCGGACGAAGGTGCAGAAGAACGTGCAATGCGTCGTCGTGACGAACTGCATGAGCGTCTACACACGTCTCGTAGCCGTAAGAGCGAATACGAGCGCACGATCACCTCTACTGAGCTAGAGATGAAAGGTTTGGCGAAACGTCTGAAGAAAGTTCAGAAAGAATACGTTGAGCTGCGTACGTTCGTGGTTGCTGCTAAAGCTGGCTGGTGTTCAGTACTTCGTTTGGCGCGTGAGAACGATGTTGAGCGTCGTCTACACAAGCGTGAACTGGCTTACATGTCAGCGGATGAACTGCGTTCAATGTCGGATAAATCATTGGGTGCGCTGCGTCTAGCGGTTGCGAACAATGACGACCTACGTGATGCGCTGCGTCTGTCAGAAGACAACGCACGTCCAGAGCGTAAAGTTCTGTTCTACATCGCGGTTTACCAACACCTTCGTGAGTGTATTCGTCAGGATATCATCCGTACTGATGATCCAGTGGAAGCAATCGAAGAGATGGAAGTAGAGCTAGCGCGTCTAACAGAAGAGCTAACCCAACGTGAAAACCGCCTAGCGATCAGCTCTGAGTCGGTAGCGAGCATCATCAAGAAGACGATTCAGCGTGAGCAAAACCGTATCCGTATGCTGAACCAAGGTTTGTCGAACATCTCGTTCGGTCAGGTGAAGGGCGTACGTCTAAACGTGAAGATCCGCGAAAGTCACGAAGTGCTACTGAATGGTCTAGCGACACAGCAAGAGCAGCATAAAGATCTGTTTGAATCGACTCGTTTTACCTTCTCTGAAGCAATGGCGAAACTGTTCCAACGCGTGAACCCACATATCGATATGGGTCAACGCTCTCCTCAGGTTCTGGGTGAAGAGCTACTGGATTACCGTAACTACCTAGAGCTAAGTGTAGAAGTGAACCGTGGTACAGATGGTTGGCTACAAGCTGAGTCTGGCGCGCTATCAACAGGTGAAGCGATCGGTACCGGTCAGTCAATCCTACTGATGGTAGTGCAAAGCTGGGAAGAAGAGTCTCGTCGTCTACGCAGTAAAGACATTGTGCCTTGTCGTCTGCTCTTCTTGGATGAAGCAGCACGTCTGGATGCCAAGTCTATCGCGACATTGTTCGAATTGTGTGACCGTCTGGATATGCAGCTTCTTATCGCGGCACCAGAAAACATCAGCCCAGAGAAAGGCACGACCTACAAACTCGTGCGTAAGGTGTTTAAAGACCACGAGCATGTACACGTAGTTGGTCTGCGCGGTTTTGGTCAAACGGATAAGCCTAAGACTGAAGAGCAAGAGATGATTGAAGAGTTTGAATCGTAAACTCCGAATCTAATAAAGCAAAACGCCCGCAATGATTGCGGGCGTTTTTGTTTGTGCTACTTTTAAATCTTGGCCTAGATTTATTAAATTTATACTCAGGCTCATACCAAATCACAGATAATCTTAATCGTTCAGGTTCTTTCTAGTAAATTCCGATGTGTTGAAGCTAACGATTAATTATAGCTACTGGTATTACTTGAAACGTTTGTACCTTGATTCAATTCAAAATAATCAATAGTCTAGTCATTTCTATCAAGAGAGTTGAAGGATAAATGAGACGTAATCTTTTCTTGTCTAGTGGTGACTTTTTAGCTAGTTAAATAACCATTTTATCTTACAGTGTTCTCTTAATAAGAAGGGGAAATATTTAACAAACTCATGCTATTATCTATTTTTCTATATAAATGTTGGAAATTTTCTAGCTATTAGTTAATCAATATAGAAAAAGGAGAGGCTAAAAAATCATTCGCCCCCCCTCCCCAGGGTGAACTTTTAAAATTAATTAAATTATATATTTTAGAGTGTAGTTTATGGCTAGGAAAATAATAATAACTTTCTTAATTAATCTCTTTTTAATGAGCTATTCTAGAGCAGATAGCAATATCTATGTTTTAAATAATACTGATGAGGTAATTAATGTTTTCTCTTCAGGAGATTCTAATATAATAAGTGGTGATGGAATTGATGTTATAGAACCATATCAATATTTTAAGGTTTCTAAGCTAAGTCGGTATAGTAATATAGAATCAGGAAAAAGTTATTATTTCTTTATATTTTTAGGGTATGAACATCTGACATTAGCGTTGAAGTTAGATGGTAATTTACTTGGTTCAAATATGTCTTTTACTCTTACTGATCCTGAGACTACTCATGTAAGTGGTTTTAAATCTGATAGGAATATTTATTCCTCATCTAAGGGTGAATTTCAATACTACTATAAAGCTAGATATACTGGAGGCTACGATGATGTGACTTTTGTTGTAGATAGAAAAAAAGTTATTGAGCCTTACAGTAAAAATAATATAAGAGTACTAACTTATAATGTTTGGATGTTGCCTTATATCGGATCTAATATGAATCTTAGAGATGATAAGATTGTAAATGAGACTAAGGAATATGATGTAGTATTTATGCAAGAAGTGTTTCGTCGAGAAAATGAGAACGAAATTTACGCTACTATGCGTGAACACTTTGAATATAGGAGTGAAAAGCTTGATGGTGGGGGAAGCAATACCTATGATGGTGGCGTAGTTACATTTAGCAAATTTCCAATAATAGCTCAATCTCAGCATGTTTTTGATAACTGTATCGGTACCGACTGTGCTGCTGATAAAGGTGTTTTATACACTAAAATATTAAAAGATGGACGCAACTTTCATTTTCTTAATCTTCATTTAGGATCTTGGAACTCGCAAAAACATAGAGATGTTAGAATATTGCAGATATATGAAATAAAAGCCTTTCTAGAGCAGTTAAATATACCTGACGATGAGCCAATCATTCTAGGGGGGGATTTCAATATTGCCAAACATAAGTTCCCACTGGACTTCTCTATGCTGCTTGATTCCTTAAATTTATTAGAGCCGACGCTGAGTGGCCCCCTAGAGTACAGCTATGATCCATTAGTAAATATAAATTTGGCTGGTGGTGATGTATCTGAGCGTGAGCGGTTAGATTATCTTCTGTATGTTGATAATGGAGCCGTTGCTTCAAGCAAAGCTTCAATAGAGGTCTTACGTACTTTTGATACTGATATGTGGGGAATATGGGATCTCTCCGATCACCTAGCGGTTAGTGGCACTTTTTATGTTCACTGATTGCTCAATTTAAACCTCTAACGCTTACACGGGGTGGGAGAGATTGTTACTGGAGAGGTATTTAACCATATCAAATGGTCAATTCTTACATCAAAATACAACCAAGACTAGGCTAGCAACCATGATCATGGTTGCTAGCGAGGACATCAGAACTGAGATTTCACACCGAATTGTTCGGCTGCGTACGCAACGCGCTCTTTCGGTTTTGGATACTCGGCTGGCATGCCAAGGCTTTCAATGTGTTTCAAGCGAGGTAGAAGGCCAGCACCGTTAGCAATTTGGATTGCTAAACCAGGACGTGCATTCAACTCAAGCACCATTGGACCTTCTTCTTTGTCCAATACCATGTCGGTACCCA
The DNA here is from genome assembly GCF_030248475.1 of Vibrio sp. D173a. Lineage (NCBI taxonomy): Bacteria > Pseudomonadati > Pseudomonadota > Gammaproteobacteria > Vibrionales > Vibrionaceae > Vibrio > Vibrio sp. D173a. The sequence goes on along the minus strand of NZ_JAHGAH010000072.1, from coordinate 30,801 downwards.
TATAACCAAGGCCTGTCATTTCCCAAGCACTAGACGCAAGCTCTAGCAAACGCTCCCAGTGAGGCACTTGCAGTGTCGACAAGTCTTTCCCAGTATCTGGGTGGTGAGTGACTGGTTGGTCAAATTGTACAGCACGAATGGCTTTGCCTGTTGCGATGTCGATACCAACGCCAACCGCACCTTGGTGAAGGTTCGCCTTACCATCTGATGCTGCCGTAGAACAGCGCATCATCGCCATCACAGGGTAGCCCTTGAATACAATGATACGTACGTCTGGCACACCTTCGTAACTGAAGCCGTCGAAGCAGTCATCAAACTTAATTAAGTTCTCAACCACAGCCACATCATTCTTACCACCAAGCGAGAAAAGACCCGCTAGTGCGTTACTGATATGACGCTCAACTTCTTCTTTGTTACAGGTAGCACCTGATGGCTTAGTGTAGACGCCATCTTTGTGCGAAGTGATAACCAAGATACCTTTACCACCACTGCCTTGTGCTGGTTTGATTACAAAACCAGGCCAGTCTTCGACCATTTTGTGGATCTTTTTCACTTCAGCTTGGCTGGCAATCACACCGATAAGAGCAGGCACAGTCGCGCCTGCTGCTTCAGCGATGATCTTGGTTTTTAGCTTGTCATCCACCAATGGGTATTTGGAACGATCATTGTAGCGACCAATGTAGCTGTGATTACGCTTGTTCATTCCCATAATGCCTTTATGGCGAAGCTTTGATTGCGAAGTAAAACGTTCAAACATCGTTTAGTCCTCCGCTAGTGGTTTAAAGCGGCGCAGCTCAGTTAGACGGTAACCCGTGTATGTACCTAGTAGTAGAATACCTGCCAGTACAATAAGCTGTAGGCCGATAAAGTTAAACGTTAGGTGCTGGATGTACGTGTTAGTCATTGCTAAGTAAACCAGTACCGCTGTTAGCAGTGAACCGCCACCTTGAAGTGCTACTTCTTTCGCACCTTCTTCTTCCCATAGAATCGACATACGTTCGATAGTCCATGACAAGATGATCATTGGGAAGAAGGTAATGGTTAGACCTTCAGTTAGACCAATCTTGAATGCCACAACCGTGAACACAGAGATGATCATGATTACCGTGATGATAACCGCGGATATCCTTGCTACCAGAAGTAAGTTCAGCCTCGATAAGTAACTTCGGATGATCAGACCCGTACCAACTATCAATAGGAAGCCAACGATACCAGTCACAAGTTGCGTTTGTACAAAGGCAACCGCAATCAGAACAGGCATGAAGGTACCGGATGTCTTAAGACCGATGATAACGCGCAGGAACACGACAATCAGAGCACCGATTGGAATCAGCATGATGGTCTTGAACATCGCTTGCTCTTCAAGTGGCAAGCTGTGGATCGATAGGTTCAATAGACCGTCAGCTTCAACCTTATTGTCTGTCGCTTCTTGCGGCGTGAGTTCTTGCTTGATCATTGAGAAGTGAACTTGGCTGTTTTTACCTCCCACTAGGTCAAGTAGAGAAACGTTTGATTCATCCCACACCAGAAGGTTAGGTTGTGCTGCCGCTTGTTCTGAATTTGGTGAGAACAGAACCCACTTATCGCCAGACCAAACTTGAACCATAGGTTGGATGGTTTGACGACGACGGCCATCTTCTAGCTCGATAACACCAACGGTTTTGCTTTGTACACCTGCAGTAAGCAAGATTTTATGCAGTGCATCAGTGCGGTCAAAGTCGTTTAGAATCAGTGCCGCGTTTTGGCTGTCTGGATCGTTGAGTGTTTTGATCAGCTCACGAGCGAAAGTTTCGTTGTCTGCTGAACGGCTCATCGCACGCTCAATCAACGCGTTTGCAGCCGCTTGTTGCGGAGCTGAAAGGGTTGGTTTGGTGATTTCACCTGATGGTGGTAGTTCGTCTACCTTCGCTTGAGGGTCAACCAGGAATTGTGCTTTGTAGTAAATGGTTTGTGCGCCAGTTGCCTGACGAATTGACCATTCAGCACGGCGGCCTGAATCCGAGTTTACGTAAGAAACACCGTAACCTGGAGAAGACGCAGACTCACCGATTAAGGTGTAGCCTTTTTGTGTATGAGGGGCAGCAAGAGAAGCTTTTACTTCACCGCCGTTTGCACTGAATTCAATGCGGGCTTCAACATCCCAAACTTGACGTGTTTCACCTGGAGTCCAAGGAACGCCGTAATTCTGATGTCTGAAAACACTCAAGGCGATGCCTGCCACCACCAAAAGGATGATTGACAGGTAAAATGGTATTCTGGACGTCATAATCTACCTTATTATTTTTTCTCTTCTTCCGTTTGAATATATTTACGGCTTACATCAACCAATGCGATGTCGCGCATAAATTCTCTTCCTAGTAACACAGGATGGTTCATTTGAGAGCGATCTGCCAACGTAAATTGCGCTTTTTCATGAATTTTTCCAACGCGTACCCAAAGTTCAACAACCGCTCGACGCTCTAGTTCTTCATTGGTTGCTTGGCGGATTTTCACGTAGCGAATAATTGGCGCTTCAATCCAAATATCTTTCTCTTCTTCTGACTTGGTATTGTCAGCAAGGTGGAAACGCACCCAGTTTTTGCCATTTCGCTCGAATTCTTCAATATCGACTGCATTCAGTGAAGAAGTCGCTGCGCCAGTATCAACGCGGGCATCGAAAGTTTGTTTGATTGAATCGATCGTCACTCGCTCAATTGAACCAAGGACAATGTCATGGGTAGGAGTGGCTTGAACAGGAGCAGGCGCTTGAACAATGATAGGTTCTTTTGGCTTCCTGACTTCGTCCATCGCTTCTTTGCGGAAGGTGCTAAGTTCGCCATTTAACTTATCCACTTGGTCTTCCAGATTCTCGATGTAATCCGACTGGTTACTAAGTTGAAGCTCTAAGTTGGTAACGCGAGTATTGAAATTCGTTTCAGAAGCCTGAATAGCAGCTAACGTTTCTTGGTGGTACTGTTCGCCTTTGGTTAAAGTACATCCAGATAGTAAGGCGATGGCAACAACCGGAGTCAATCGTATAAACATTGAAAACCTTGAGATTGGAGTAAGTTGTTTGTTTTTTAGGAGTTTAGCGTTATCGACAATCGCTCACAAGCAAGAATCTGCGGCAGTCTCTTACAGAGTGAGGAATAGTGACGAAAAGCCAAAAAATTAAGGACGCAATACGCATCCTTAATTAGATTTGAAGAGAGGTTAATGTCTTAACGGAGGGAGTGAGTTAAGACAATGTCAGAAATCTCAGTTAATTATGGCTTGGTTGCCACAAGTACCGCTCGACGAGGGGCAGGGTAGCCTTCTACCGTTTTGCTCGGGTCGTTTGGATCAAGGTAATCCGGCAGCGAGTTATGTGTCATCCAATCGGTCGTGCGCTGCTCACCAACCGTCGTTACGTTTTCATCTACGATGCGCACATCTTTAAAGCCAACCAGCTCTAGCCACACTTTCAGCGCTTTCGCTGAAGGGAAGAAGTACACATTACGCATTTGCGCGTAACGAGACGTCGGAACTAATACCGCGTTCTCATCGCCTTTGATAACGAGTGTCTCAAGAACAAGCTCACCGCCTGATACCAACTGGTCTTTTAGCTGCACCAAGTGATCCAGTGGAGAGCGACGGTGGTAAAGCACGCCCATGCTGAATACGGTGTCGAACGCTTCTAACTTAGGTAGCTGTTCAATCCCTAATGGAAGAAGGTGAGCGCGTTGGTCATCGCCCATTAACTTGCGAATCGCTTCGAACTGAATTAGGAACAGGTGAGAAGGGTCAATACCAACCGTTAGGCGTGCACCTTCACCTAGCATGCGCCACATGTGGTAGCCGTTGCCACAACCCACATCTAATACGCTGCGATTTTTCAGTGGCGAGATGTGCGGAAGCACGCGATCCCATTTCCAGTCACTGCGCCATTCAGTATCGATATGAATACCGTGTACTGTGTATGGACCTTTACGCCATGGGTGGAATGTACGTAGTAGGCTTTCTAGCTTTTTCAGCTCACCTTCATGGAAAGGCGTATCGTTGCTGATGGTCACTGAGTTTTTGATGTCCACTTGGTTTGGTGCACCTTGTGGGATCTTGTTCAGCGCTTTCAGCCAGCGACCAAAGTCACCGTGCTCAGCATTTTGCCAATCTGTTAACTGTTGAGGTAATACGTTTAGCCATGGCTGAAGACGAGTGTCTTGCGCGATTAACTGATAAAAATTAGCGAAATTAAACATAGTTTTTCACTGAGTTTATGGAGTCAGCAGACCCTGGGTAAAAGTTAAATGTGTCATTCCCTACAGTGAGGGACGAACGTGATAGGGAATCTCGGTTTTTATCGTTTTTGATAAGAGATCCCCAACTCGCTCGTTCCTCGCTCTTTAGGATGACGTCCTAATGAGAGCGAACTGTGTTGCGAAGCTTATTTAATCGCAAACATCGAACCGAAGTTAAAGCACTGGAACCAAACGTCGTAGCTTGAGAAACCAATTTCTGCGAAACGCTCTTTATGGTCTTTCTTTGAATCAGGACGCATCACGTTTTCAATCGCGCTGCGTTTTTGGCTGATTTCTAGTTCGCTGTAGCCATTTGCACGTTTAAAGTCGTGGTGAAGGTCAATCAACAGCTCGTTAGATACTTCATCTTCAAACACGAACTTTTCAGACAGAATCAAAATACCGCCCGGACGCAGACCCGCGTAGATTTTCTCTAGTAGCGCATAGCGGTCTTCTGGAGAAAGGAATTGCAGCGTAAAGTTCAGCACCACAACAGATGCGTTTTCGATTTCGATATTACGAATGTCTGCTTCGACTACATCAACTGGCGTATCACTGCGGTATGCGTTGACGTGAAGCTTACAGCGCTCAACCATCGCAGGAGAGTTGTCCACTGCAATGATTTGGCAACCTTCTTGTTTGATATGACGACGCATTGACAGCGTAGCAGCACCCAAAGAACAACCTAGGTCGTAGATGTTTGAGTGAGGCTTAACAAAGCGCTCTGCCAACATACCAATTGCAGAAATGATGTTGCTGTAACCCGGCACCGATCGTTGAATCATGTCAGGGAAAACTTCCGCTACGCGTTCATCGAACGTGAAATCCCCAATTTTATCGATTGGAGCCGAAAAAATAGTATCTGGATTGCTCTTAGGGTTCATAACCAAATCTCTGCATACAAGCCGCCTGAAATGTCAGGCATCAAAAAAGGCGCGTATTTTATGGGAAATTCGCGCCTCTGTCATTTGCTTAATTATAAGCTTGTCTAAAACATTTGTATTTGCGAGTTGCCATCGTTGGCAGGAAATACAGACAAGTTCGGCAGTGAGAGCCTAAGTTGTAGCTGCTTATACAGCTTTTCAGCCAGTTCTGGTGCTAACACGTTATCTGGTGTGTGAATCATCAAGTACGGTTGAATACCTTGTTCAATCCACATCGACAGCTTCTTCAACCAAGGTTCGAAAAAGCGCAGGTTATCGTCCATATCTGGATGGCCAATAAAACGAATCATTGGATGCTTGGCGGTAGCAATTGCATGCACCGGAACGCGAGGCTTTTTCTGGTGGGCATCGATCACCGCTTCTGTTGTCGGCTGCGCGGCAAATACAGGGCGGCTGTCCATAATAATGCGGTCAATGCCGCTCTCTAACAGCCACAGATTCAACGCACGCTCTTCTTCACCTTTGGAGAAAAAAGCCATATGACGGACTTCCACCCCAAGTGGGAAATTCGGCGGAAAGCTGGCACAGAACTTCTTCAGGCGCTCAAGATGCTCAGGCCCAAAAGCGGCAGGAAGCTGAATCGTCCATTGCCCAACACGCTCATGAAGTGGTTCCATGATCGTCATAAAGTCACGTAACTGCTCGTCGCAACCTCTGAGCATCTGTTCGTGAGTAATGGCTTTTGGCAACTTAAAGGTGAATTTGAAATCGTCGTGAGTCGCGGCTTTCCAGTTTTGCACCGTGTTGAGCGTCGGTGTGGCATAAAAGGTGGTGTTGCCTTCTACGGTATGGAACACCTGCGCGTACTTTTCGAGTCGCTCTGCAGGCTTGGTGCCACTGCCATAAAAGCTTTGCTGCCACTGGTTGTGCGACCACATGGTCAATCCAAGTCGAAGGGGTAAATTATCCATATCTCTGCTTTACGTTTTTTCCTGAGCCCACTTTACGAGAGTTTTGCTGAAATGGGTAATTTCACGCTATAATCCCCACCAATTTTTTCGCTTTGGTGCGCTTTTGAACATTTGTTGTACTAAAAACCACCAATGAATGATAAAACACACTTAATTGTATGTTGAGTAGTCGATTTTCATAGGCTTTCAGCGTATAAATGGATCTTTACTCTGCTCGGCAATGAGGCTGACAGAGCGTAGTTAACAATATTTGAGAGATTGGGAATTTCATTATGCGTACCCATTACTGTGGTCACCTGAACAAGTCCCTTGCAGGACAAACTGTAGAACTTTGCGGCTGGGTTAACCGTCGTCGTGATTTAGGCGGTCTTATTTTTATCGATATGCGAGATCGCGAAGGTATCGTTCAGGTAGTTGTTGATCCAGATATGGCAGATGCGTATGAAGTGGCTAACACACTTCGTAATGAATTCTGTATCAAGCTAACTGGTGAAGTTCGCGTTCGTCCAGAAAGCCAAGTAAACAAAGACATGGCAACAGGTGAAGTTGAGATCCTTGCAAAAGGTCTTGAAATCATCAACCGCTCTGACGTTCTGCCTCTAGACTTCAACCAAAAGAACTCTGAAGAGCAACGTCTGAAGTACCGTTACCTAGATCTACGTCGTCCAGAAATGAGCGACCGCATCAAGCTACGTGCTAAAGCGTCTAGCTTTGTTCGTCGTTTCCTAGATGACAACGGCTTCCTAGACATCGAAACACCAGTACTAACAAAAGCGACACCAGAAGGCGCTCGTGACTACCTAGTACCTAGCCGTGTTCACAAAGGTAGCTTCTACGCGCTTCCTCAGTCTCCACAGCTATTCAAACAGCTTCTAATGATGTCTGGTTTTGACCGTTACTACCAAATCGTTAAGTGTTTCCGTGATGAAGACTTGCGTGCTGACCGTCAACCAGAATTCACTCAGATCGATATCGAAACGTCATTCATGACGGCTGACCAAGTTCGTGCAACGACTGAGAAAATGGTTCGTGAAATGTGGCAAGAGCTACTGAACGTTGACCTAGGTGAATTCCCAGTAATGCCGTTCAGCGAAGCGATTCGTCGTTTCGGTTCTGATAAGCCAGACCTACGTAACCCACTAGAACTCGTAGACGTTGTTGACCTAGTGAAAGACGTTGAGTTCAAAGTATTCTCTGGTCCAGCAAACGACGAGAAAGGTCGCGTTGCAGTTATCCGCGTACCAGGTGGTGCTGAGCTTACTCGTAAGCAAATCGACGGCTACGCAGAATTCGTAGGTATCTACGGTGCGAAAGGTCTAGCATGGATGAAGGTTAACGACCGTGCAGCAGGCATGGAAGGCATCCAATCTCCAGTAGCTAAATTCCTAAACGAAGACGTGATCAACGGTATCCTAGATCGCACTCAAGCGGAATCTGGCGACATCATCCTATTTGGCGCAGACAAAGCAAACATCGTTGCTGAAGCACTAGGTGCACTTCGTCTTAAACTTGGTAAAGACCTAGAGCTAACGCAAGAAGGCACTTGGGCTCCACTATGGGTTGTTGACTTCCCAATGTTCGAAGAAGACGACGAAGGTAACCTGCACGCAATGCACCACCCATTCACATCACCTCTAGGTGTGACTGCGGAAGAGCTAAAAGCGAACCCAGCAGCGGCGAACTCAAACGCATACGACATGGTTCTAAACGGCTACGAAGTTGGCGGTGGTTCTGTACGTATTCACAACGCAGAAATGCAAGCAGCAGTATTCGATATCCTAGGTATTAATGCAGAAGAGCAACAACTGAAATTCGGCTTCCTATTGGACGCTCTGAAATTCGGTACGCCTCCACACGCTGGTCTTGCATTCGGTCTAGACCGTCTAGTGATGCTACTATGTGGTACAGAGAACATCCGTGATGTTATCGCGTTCCCTAAAACAACTGCGGCGGCGTGTCTACTAACAGACGCACCAAGCCTTGCAAACCCAGCGGCTCTAGAAGAGCTAGCGATTGCAGTGACAGTTGCGAAAGAAAAAGACGCAGAATAAGCGCACAACAATTAAAGAAAAAACTCCCGCATCTGCGGGAGTTTTTGTTTTAATGGCAACTATTCTCATACTTACAGTGAGTTATTGATTAGGACTCTTCATGTCAATTATTTTGGGCATTGACCCAGGCTCTCGTATTACCGGTTATGGCGTGATTCGCCAGCAAGGTCGTCATTTGCAATATCTAGGCAGCGGATGTATTCGCACTTCTGAAAAAGAGCTGCCAGGTCGTCTCAAGCAAATCTACGCAGGCGTGACGGAAATCATCACCCAGTTTCAACCAGATGTATTTGCCATCGAACAAGTGTTTATGGCGAAGAATGCCGATTCTGCACTAAAGCTAGGGCAGGCGCGTGGTAGCGCAATTGTGGCGGCTGTGAATGCGGATCTTCCGGTGCATGAGTACGCGGCACGTCTTATTAAACAAGCGGTAACGGGCACAGGTGGTGCAGACAAAGTTCAGGTTCAACATATGGTTCAACACATGCTTAAATTGCCAGCCAAGCCTCAAGCCGATGCTGCCGATGCGTTGGGTGTTGCCATTTGTCACGCTAACACCAATAAGACACTAGTGGCGCTCGCAGGCAAAGCTACCAGTGCAAGAAAAGGTCGTTACCGTTAGGCGTGTTCTCGTATTAAAAATGAGACATATCAGACAGATTTAAGGATTAAATTTGTTGAGAAAATGTTACAAAACTATAGTGGTCAGAGGTCTAATAAGAAATCAATCAAGGAAGATTGAACATGAATCCAGCCACGCTGTGGCGCAGTGCATTTATGCCGCGCCAAACTCAATGGACGAGAACACAACAACGTCAAGCCGACATCCTCTCTCTATTTACCCTCATCGCTTTTCTCGTCGGGATCTATAGCCTGATCAAATGGTCCAAACATGGACATGAAAGCTTAATTTTCACCTCAATACTCTTAATCGCACTCGAACTGATATCCGCCTTCAGCCTGAAATGGTTCAAGAAACCAGCATTGTCGCTCAATTTGGGTTTTGTTGGCATGTCAGTACATGCGCTTAACATCATCTATCAAAGTGGTGGTGTGGTCGATTCAACCCAAACTTACTGGGTACCTTTGTTAGTCGTCGCTTTCTTTTTATCTGGCACTCGTATCATGGCGATCTCATGGAGCGCGTTAGTGATAGTGCTTTATGCGGTAATGACGTATCAGCATGTGTCTGGTTTTGGTTTTCCTCAACTTGTGTTGTCTGAATCTGCCCAGCGTGTGGAAATATGGTCAGGCACCGTGTTACCGCTGGTGGTGTCTGTATTGCACAAGCCTTTACCGCCAAGCAGCGAGACATCGCGATTGAAAGTGCAGAGAAAGCCAAAGCAGAAAGTGAGTTGGTGGCGCAGAAGGCAACAGAAGGAGAGCTACGTTTAGCAGAGGTGCTAGAGCAGGCGAATCAAAACTCAAGTGAGTTGAAACAAGTCTCTCAAGTGTTGGACGAACAATCATCACAATTGGATGCTCAAGTGAATGCGCTCAATATAAACAGTGAATCCCAAGCGAGTGCAGCCGAGCAAATGAGTCAGCAAGTGCATCACATGGCGACGGGGATAGAAGAGTCCAGCAAGTTTGTCGAAGAGCTACGAGAGAAGAGTGAAGAGGTTCATCAACAAGCTGAGAAAAGCTCGGAATTGCTGGAGGATTCAACCCAAGCGATCAGCCAGATCATTACCAGCCATGAAGATATCATGAAAGTGGCAGACTTGATTACCTCGGTCGCAGAGCAAACCAACTTGTTGGCACTCAATGCCGCTATTGAAGCGGCGCGAGCGGGTGAGCAGGGCAGAGGCTTTGCGGTCGTTGCGGAACAAGTAAGAGAGCTTTCGGCTAAGAGCAGTCAGTCGGCGGTGGAAATTCGCAACTTGCTTGATCGCAGTGAGCAAGAAGTGAAGCATGGTCAAAGCGTTGTGACGTCAAGTACAGAGCGAATGAACACCATTATTCAGCAAGTTACCACCATCTCTCATGATGTGCAGAGTCTGTCTGGCATCATGGCAACGCAAATGACGGCTTTAAAAGAGTTAGATGAAGCCAGCAGTGAAGTGGCTAACGGTGTAGTGAACACCAAAACTATTGCCGAAACTGTCGCGCAATACGGAACCGAGTTGAATGGGCAAGTGGTCGCGGTACGCAACCTCACACAGCAACTTGATCAAGTTGTCTCAAAAATCTAACCCCACCGCATAAAGGACTGGATGTCTATCCAGTTCTTTATTATCCTGTCGCAAATTCATTTCCAAAGAGTATTTACAGTGATTGGACGTCTTCGCGGCACTCTGCTTGAAAAGCAACCACCTGAAGTTTTAATTGAAGTTAATGGCATTGGCTATGAAGTTCAGATGCCAATGAGCTGTTTCTACGAACTGCCAAATGTCGGTGAAGAAGCCATTATTTATACTCACTTTGTTGTGCGTGAAGACGCGCAATTGCTTTACGGTTTCAACACTGTCAAAGAACGTGCGCTTTTCCGTGAAGTGATCAAAGCGAACGGTGTTGGTCCTAAGCTAGGTCTGGGTATCCTTTCAGGTATGACTGCGAGCCAATTCGTTTCTTGCGTAGAGCGTGAAGACATTTCAACGCTTGTAAAACTACCGGGTGTTGGCAAGAAGACAGCTGAACGCCTGGTCGTTGAAATGAAAGACCGCCTGAAAGGGTGGGGCGCTGGCGATCTGTTTACTCCGTTTACTGATGCAGCACCTGCGGACTCTGGTTCTGCGGCTTCTAACAACGCAGAAGAAGAGGCAATCAGTGCGCTTCTTGCTCTAGGCTACAAGCCGACTCAAGCGTCGAAAGTGGTTTCTCAGATCGCTAAACCGGATATGACCAGTGAGCAACTGATCCGTGAAGCACTAAAATCAATGGTGTAACGGAAAGCCCAAGGGAACAATATGATTGAAGCCGATCGTTTAATCGCGCCAGAAAATCCTTCGTTTCGTGAAGAAGACGTCATCGACCGCGCGATTCGTCCTAAGAAGCTGGCGGATTACCAAGGTCAGGATCACGTGCGTGATCAGATGGAAATTTTCATCAAAGCCGCTCAATTACGAAATGAAGCGCTCGACCACCTTTTGATTTTTGGTCCTCCAGGTTTGGGTAAAACCACGCTTGCGAACATCGTTGCCAATGAGATGGAAGTGAACATTCGTACCACTTCTGGCCCTGTACTCGAGAAAGCAGGGGACTTAGCGGCGCTGTTGACCAATTTAGAAGAAAACGATGTGTTATTCATTGATGAGATCCACCGCTTAAGCCCGATGGTTGAAGAGGTGTTGTATCCAGCGATGGAAGACTACCAGTTAGACATCATGATTGGTGAAGGCCCGGCGGCACGCTCTATCAAAATTGATTTACCACCTTTCACTTTGATCGGTGCAACGACGCGTGCAGGCTCTTTGACATCACCACTGCGTGACCGTTTCGGTATTACTCAGCGTCTTGAATACTACAAAGTGAAAGACCTGCAAGATATCGTTCAGCGCAGTGCTGACTGTTTGGGTTTGTCTATGGAGTCGGAAGGGGCGTTAGAAGTTGCTCGCCGTGCTCGTGGCACGCCACGTATTGCTAACCGATTGCTACGTCGAGTTCGTGACTATGCGGAAGTAAAAGGCAACGGTCACATTTGTGCTGATACCGCAGACAAGGCATTGAACATGCTCGATGTCGATGCCGAAGGTTTTGATTATATGGACCGTAAGCTGCTGTTAGCGATCATGGAGAAGTTTGGCGGTGGGCCTGTTGGTTTGGACAACATGGCTGCGGCGATCGGTGAAGAGAAAGACACCATCGAAGACGTTCTTGAACCATATCTAATCCAACAAGGCTATTTGCAACGCACTCCGCGTGGTAGAATTGCCACCGATCGTGCTTATTTGCATTTCGGAATTGAAAAGTAAGATTTCAACGCTGAGCACGTAGTGCTCAGCTTTTCACCAATGTTGACCAACCTCTCATTTATTAAATCTCTTCTAATACAAAATAGGTAATAAAAACTTATTGGTTGTTAACTCTATGTTCTTAGCCAACTGATAAATCTCTCTCCTGATTACGCTCCTTTAACATCCCTTTTAAATATCGTTTGATCTAGATCAAATTGATGGATTTTTGTTCAAACTCGGCGCCTAAAGATTGATATATATCAAAGCGGTTTCCTGCTATAAACCTTTTGAAACAAACTGTTTTTAGAAGTAATATTAGGTTCAGCTATATTAGCTAATGCTTAACAATTAACTAACCAACGAAGCACATTTTTGCAACAAAGCGTTGTGATAATTCAACATTTTTCAAGTGTAAATAACACTTGTGTATGGATTGCAATATGTAGAGAGTGTCATTCAGCCGACACATAGGAGTTACCATGATTGACGTAGTTGATCTGTCGCGGTTGCAGTTTGCACTGACAGCGATGTATCACTTCCTATTCGTACCATTGACCCTTGGTATGGCCTTTCTTTTGGCCATTATGGAATCGATGTACGTAATGACGAACAAGCAAATCTACAAGGACATGACCAAGTTCTGGGGTAAGCTGTTCGGTATTAACTTTGCACTTGGTGTGGCTACCGGCCTTACCATGGAGTTCCAGTTTGGTACGAACTGGTCTTACTATTCCCACTATGTAGGTGACATCTTCGGTGCGCCACTTGCGATCGAAGCACTGGTTGCTTTCTTCCTGGAGTCAACTTTTGTTGGTCTATTCTTCTTCGGGTGGGATCGTCTATCGAAACGTCAACACTTGGCGGTAACCTGGTTGGTTGCTCTAGGTTCTAACTTCTCTGCACTTTGGATTCTTATCGCGAACGGCTGGATGCAAAACCCAGTAGGCGCAGAATTCAACTTCGAAACCATGCGTATGGAAATGGTGAGCTTTGCAGACGTTGTTCTAAACCCAGTAGCGCAAGTTAAATTTGTACACACAGTAGCGTCAGGTTACACGTGTGGTGCAATGTTCGTTCTAGGCATCAGTTCATACTACCTACTGAAAGGCCGTGACGTGGCGTTTGCTCGTCGCTCATTTGCTATCGCAGCATCTTTCGGTATGGCAGCAATCCTATCGACAATCGTTCTAGGTGACGAATCTGGTTACGAGTTGGGTGAAGTTCAAAAAGTGAAACTAGCGGCAGTTGAAGCAGAATGGCACACAGAGCCTGCGCCTGCAGCATTCACGCTATTTGGTATTCCAAACCAAGAAACAATGAACACCGATTACGCAATCAAGATCCCTTACGTAATGGGTATCATCGCAACGCGTTCATTTGACGAGCAAGTAACAGGTCTACACGATCTACGTGAAGAGCACGTTGACCGTATCCGTACAGGTATGTACGCGTACGAGCTACTTGAAAAACTGCGTGCAGGCGACAAGTCTGAAGCAAACATGACAGCGTTTGACGAAGTGAAAGGTGACCTAGGTTACGGTCTACTTCTAAAACGTTACACAGAAAACGTTGTTGACGCGACTGAGGAGCAAATCCAAGCGGCTGCGGATGACTCAATTCCAACTGTATGGCCGTTGTTTAGCGCGTTCCGAATCATGGTTGCGTGTGGCTTCATCATGCTATTCGTGTTTGGTGCGTCATTCATCCAAACATGTCGTCAGAAGATCGAACAGAAACCTTGGATTCTTAAAGCTGCATTGTTCAGCATTCCACTTCCATGGATTGCGATCGAAGCAGGTTGGTTCGTTGCAGAATACGGTCGTCAGCCTTGGGCAGTAGGTGAAATTCTACCTGTTCATGTAGCGGCATCTGCACTGACTGCAGGTCAGATTTGGACTTCACTATTCGCAATCCTAGCGCTATACACTGTGTTCCTAATCGCAGAGGTATACCTAATGGTGAAATTCGCTCGTAAAGGTCCAAGCAGCCTGAAAACAGGTCGCTACCACTTCGAGCAAAACGCTGACTCTGTTGAAGACAAAGTTAGTCGCCAAGTAGAAGCGTAAGGCAAGGAGATAACAAGATGTTTGATTACGAAATCTTGCGATTCATCTGGTGGGTACTGATCGGTATTCTACTAGTTGGTTTCGCGATTACTGACGGTTTCGATATGGGTGTAGGCGCGCTTGTACCTGTAATCGGTAAAAACGACACGCAACGTCGTGTGATGATTAACTCAATCGCTCCGCACTGGGATGGTAACCAAGTATGGCTTATCACTGCAGGTGGCGCATTGTTCGCTGCATGGCCTCTAGTTTACGCAACATCGTTCTCTGGTTTCTACCTAGCGATGATCCTAACTCTAGCGGCACTTTGGCTACGTCCACTTGGTCTTGATTACCGTTCGAAAATCGAAGATCCAAAATGGCGTAACACTTGGGATATCTGTATCTCAATCAGTGGCTTCGTTCCACCAATCATCTTTGGTGTTGCGTTTGGTAACCTTCTACAAGGTGTTCCATTCCAGTTGAACGAGTTCCTAATGCCAACGTACCACGGTTCATTCTTCGGTCTACTAAACCCATTTGCTCTGCTATGTGGTCTAGTAAGCTTGTTCATGATCCTGATGCAAGGCGCAACTTGGCTACAAATGAAAACAACTGGCGAAGTACACACTCGTGCTCGTAACGTAGCTCAGCTTACTGGCCTACTAACAGTGGTTGCTTTCGTAGCAGCAGGCTTCTGGATCCAAAACATTGAAGGCTACGTAATCGTAGGTGGCATCGATACTGCAGCAGCGTCTAACCCTCTAAACAAAGAGGTTATCCGTGAGGCAGGCGCGTGGATGACGAACTTCGAAACTTACCCACTACTATGGGCTGCACCTGTATTGGGTGTTGCTATGCCGCTTCTAGCTGTATTGGCATCTCGTCTAGAGAAGTGTGGTATTGCGTTCCTAACATCAAGCCTAGGTAACGCTGGCGTTATCTTTACTGCTGGTATTGCGATGTTCCCATTCATCATGCCATCAGACGTAGTGCCAAGCCACAGCTTAACAATGTGGGATGCAACTTCATCTGAGCTGACTCTGAACCTAATGACAGGCGTAGCGTTTGTTATGGTTCCAATCATCTTGGCTTACACGTCTTGGACTTACTACAAGATGTTCGGTCGTTTAGATGATCAGTTCATCGAAGAAAACAAAAACTCACTTTACTAAGGAGCTATTACTATGTGGTATTTCGCATGGATTCTAGGTGTACTACTTGCTTGTGCATTCGGTATCATCAACGCTCTTTGGTTAGAGCACTCAGAAATGATGGATAAAGACAGTGAGTAATCTCGCTGACAAGGTAGCGAAACTTCACGCACCAATGGACAAGACTCTGTTGAGAGTCTTGGCCTTAATCCTCGGCTTTATGCACGTTGGATTGGTGATGTGGGATCCAAACGCATACCATCGAGAAATTGGTGGCTTTAATGCGTTTATCGCGCCAGCATTGATTTGGGCTTGTTGCTCAACCATGGTGTATGGCGTGGGTTTTAAACCGAGAAACTGGTACTGGCAAGTATTGTTCAGCCCTTACTTCTCATTTGCTATCTTAATTTATCTGACTGCACTGTATTTCATGTAAGCGTTACACTTTGAAATAAAGTCGGTTACTAAATCATCGAATAAAAGCCAGGCAGTTTGTCTGGCTTTTATTTTTTCTACAAAATTCAAAAATATTCCCTTCGCTCAGTACCAATTACCGCCGCTTCAGTTATAGTAATTGCTTTAAAGAATTGAAATTACTGGTACTCCCTTGCAAGGCACATCAAATCCCTTCCGCTGGCCGATCACCGTGTATTACGAAGACACGGATGCTGGCGGCGTTGTATATCATTCAAATTATTTGAAATTCTTTGAACGTGCGCGCACTGAGATGTTGCGTGCAAAAGGCGTTTCCCAACATGTGTTATTGGAACAAAACATAGGCTTTGTTGTCCGACACATGGATATCGATTTCAACCAAGGCGCTAGGCTGGACGAGCATTTGACCGTTCTAACCCGAGTGTCAGAAATAAAACGTGCTTCCCTGCAATTCTGTCAAGAGTTAGTCAATGATGAAGGCAGAACATTGTGCAAGGCAATGGTTAAGGTAGCATGTATCGATAATAAGAAAATGAAGCCAATTGCGATTCCATCATTTATCAATTCGGAGCTAACAAATAGTGACTGCTGATATTTCCATTTTAGATCTCTTTCTTCAGGCCAGTCTGTTGGTAAAGCTTGTGATGTTGACACTGCTAGGCATGTCAATCGCATCATGGGCTATGATCATTAAGCGCAGCAAAGTCTTATCTCAAGCATCAAAAGATGCAGAGTCATTTGAAGACAAATTTTGGTCGGGCACGGATCTTTCACAGCTTTATCAAAAAGTGAAAGGCCGCAAAGACGACATCACGGGCACAGAAGAAATCTTCTACGCAGGTTTTACCGAGTTCGCACGCCTACGTAAGAGCAACGCAAACTCACCCGCTTACATCATGGAAGGTACTGGCCGTGCAATGCGCGTCGCCGTTGCTCGTGAAGTTGATGAACTTGAAACCAGCCTACCATTCCTTGCAACGGTTGGTTCTATTAGTCCATACATTGGTCTGTTTGGTACCGTTTGGGGCATCATGCACGCGTTCATCGCTTTAGGTGAAGTGAAGCAAGCAACGCTTTCAATGGTAGCGCCAGGTATCGCAGAAGCACTGATTGCGACAGCGATGGGCCTATTCGCGGCAATCCCTGCGGTTATGGCTTACAACCGTCTAAGTAACAAAGTAAGTAAGCTAGAACACACATACGCCACTTTCTCTGAAGAATTCCACAGCATTCTGCACCGTCAAGCGATGGCGGGTCGAGACAGCGCAAGTAAGGAATAAGTCATGGCGGGTTACCAACCTAAAAAGCGTAAAATGACTGCAGAGATCAACGTCGTACCTTACATAGACGTGATGCTTGTGCTGTTGATCATTTTCATGGCGACCGCTCCATTTGTGACTCAAGGCGTTGATGTGGATCTACCACAAACGTCGACGGCTGAATCCATGCAAGATCTGGCTGGTGATACTGACAGCAGCTTCATCATTATCGAAATCGATCGTGACGGCAATTTAGGCCTGAGCGTGAATGATGAAGAGGTTCAACGCGGTCTATCACTACAAGACGTGATTGTGCGCGTGAAAGCCGAGCGTGAGATTAAGCCTGATTCACCTGTTGCAGTCGGTGGTGATGCGGCAACGCCATACGCTGACGTTGTACTTTTGCTTGACGAGTTAAGTCGTGCAGGCATCCCAAAAGTGGGTCTGATGACCGATATCAAGGAATAGACATCGTACATCTATGAAAGACAACAAGAATAAACGCAAAGAATACACCAAGCCGATAGCGATATCGGTTGGTTTGCATGCGCTGTTAGTCGTTGCTCTGCTTTGGGGTACGGATTTCACAATGTCGAAACCAGAGCCAACAGGGCAGATGGTTCAGGCTGTGGTGATTGATCCAAAACTTGTTCAGAAACAAGCGAACGAGATTCGTCAGCAACGCGAAAAAGCCGCGAAGAAAGAGCAAGACCGTCTGGATAAACTGAGACGTGAAGCTGAGCAGCTTGAGAAAAACCGTAAAGCTGAAGAAGAACAGATTCGTAAGCTAAAAGAGCAGCAGGCAAAAGACGCCAAAGCCGCTCGTGAAGCCGAAGCTGCTCGCAAGAAGAAAGAACAAGAACGTAAGGCCGAAGAAGAACGTACTCGCAAAGCGAAAGAGCAAGCGGCAAAAGCCGAGAAAGAGCGTAAAGCCAAAGAAGAGGCAGTACGTAAGGCAGAGCAGGAACGTGTAGCGCGTGAGAAAGCCGCGAAAGAAGCGGAAGAAAAAGCGAAACGTGAACGCGAAGCCGCAGCAAAAGCCGAACAAGAACGCATCGCCAAAGAAAAGGCAGCCAAAGAGGCCGCAGAGAAAGCGCGTAAAGAAAAAGAGCGTCTTGAGCGAATAGAGCGTGAACGTAAAGAACAAGAAGCGGCACTGGATGACATCTTTGCCGGTCTAGAGAGTGAGTCGAGTGCAAACCAACAGGCACAAGGGCAATTTGTTGCTGACGAAGTTTCTCGTTACAGCTCAATCTATACTCAGCTTATTCAGAGCAAATTGCTAAAGGACGACTACCTATTGGGAAAGGAGTGTAGAGTTAACATTAAGCTGATTCCGACAGGGGCAGACATGATAGTCTCATCGGTGAGTGTGCTTTCTGGAGACTCTAGAGTATGTGCGGCTGCAAAGAGTGCAATCGCACAAGTGCCAAGTTTTCCAATGTCTACCGATTCAACAGTTAACCAAAGGCTGAAGGATATTAACCTTACGGTCGCACTACAACAATAAGGGATAAGCCGTGATTAAACGTCTTTTACTAGGAATGTTTGTACTGCTTGGCAGTCTGACGAGTGTAGCTCACGCTGCATTAGAGCTGGTGATTACCGATGGTATTGATTCAGCACGACCAATTGCTGTTGTTCCATTCAAATGGGAAGGCAGTGAACCGCTTCCTACCGATATTTCTGCTGTGATTGCTTCTGACTTGCAACGCAGTGGTAAATTCAGCCCGGTACCAACCAGCAAAATGCCCCAAACGCCATTCAACGAATCAGAGGTGAACTTTGACGCGTGGACCGGCTTAGGTGTGGACGCATTGC
Organism: Vibrio sp. D173a; assembly: GCF_030248475.1. Classification (NCBI taxonomy): domain Bacteria; kingdom Pseudomonadati; phylum Pseudomonadota; class Gammaproteobacteria; order Vibrionales; family Vibrionaceae; genus Vibrio; species Vibrio sp. D173a. Next base: position 12,029 of record NZ_JAHGAH010000072.1, on the reverse strand, counting down.
TTACTGGCTCAATCAAAAAGAACGAGCAGGGTAACTACGTAGTTAACTACCAATTGGTTGACGTAGTGCGCGGCCAGCTAACTGGTGGTAAGAGCAAAGCATTGGGTGGTGACGGTGAGCTAGTCCTTTCTAAAGATCATGTTCTGTTCAACAAGGTTGCAACAGTTGAAGGCCCACGTATGCGTGAATACGCACACCGCATCTCTGACTTGGTTTACGAGCAGTTGACGGGTGAACGTGGTGCGTTTATGACGCGTATTGCTTACGTGGTAGTGAACGATAAAGATAACTTCCCTTACCAACTTCGCGTGGCGGATTATGATGGCTACAACGAGCGTTTAGTTCTGCGTTCTAAGCAGCCACTGATGTCTCCTGCATGGTCTCCAGATGGTCAAAAGCTGGCTTACGTTAGCTTCCAAAATGGCCAAGCTGAAATCTTCATCATGAACATTTATACCGGTGAGCGCGAGAAGATTACTTCATACCCTCGTCACAATGGTGCGCCAAGATTCTCTCCAGATGGCAGTCAGTTAGCACTGGTACTATCTAAGACTGGTTCGCTTCAGGTATACACTTTGGATCTGAAAACTCGCAAGCTGACACAAATTACGCGTGGCAGATCAAATAATACAGAACCGTTCTGGCACCCTGATGGTAAATCACTGATTTTCACATCTGACAGGGGTGGTAAACCTCAGATTTATCAAGTAGATTTGGGCAGCGGTTCTACTAACCGCTTGACTTGGCAAGGCAGCCAAAACTTAGGTGGTCAAATCACCCCTGATGGTCGATTCCTAGTCATGGTGAATCGCAGTGATTCGGGTTTCAACTTGGCTAAACAAGATTTGGAAACAGGCGCTCTTCAGGTTCTAACAAAAACATTGCTTGATGAGTCTCCGAGCATTGCCCCAAATGGTGGCATGGTTATCTATAGCTCGATTTACAACAAGAAAAACGTACTATCGATGGTGTCAATTGATGGTCGATTTAAAGCTAGATTACCGGCAACAAATGGGCGTGTAAGAGCTCCCGCATGGTCACCGTTTTTGTAGTAAGAAAAACTGATTAATAAAGGAAAATAAGATGCAACTGAACAAGGTTCTAAAAGGGCTACTAATCGCGATTCCTGTGATGGCTATGACAGCATGTAGTTCAAGTGATGACGCTGCTTCTAACACTGGTGCAGAAACAAACACTGGTGCTTCAGAAACAACAGTAGTAACGCCGATCGATCCAAATGGTCAGCTAACGGAGCAAGAGCTAAAAGAGCAAGCGCTACGTGAAACTCAAACTATCTATTTCGCATTTGATAACTCAACAATTGCGGGCGATTACGAAGAAATGCTAGCAGCTCACGCTTCTTACCTAAGCAAGAACCCTGCTCTTAAAGTAACGATTGAAGGTCACGCGGATGAGCGTGGTACGCCTGAGTACAACATCGCACTTGGCGAGCGCCGTGCTGAAGCAGTATCGAACTACCTACAAGCACTAGGTGTTCAAGCTGACCAAATCTCTATCGTTAGCTACGGTGAAGAGAAGCCACTTCTTCTAGGCCAATCTGAAGAAGTTTACGCTAAGAACCGTCGTGCGGTTCTAGTATACTAATTCGAGGTAAACCTCATGTTCAGTAACACTAAGCGCGCTGTTACGCTTACGTTACTGGCAAGTGCAGCGAACTTCGCGTTCGCTGCACCAGCTCCAGTATCAGATCTCAACAGCACATCATCAGTATCTACTCGATCTTCTTCCGAAAGCGACATCGAGCGTTTAGAGCGCTTGCTGCAAAATCGCAACCGCGTTCAGCTTCAAATGCAAGAGCAAATTGACCAAATGTCACAAGAGATCAGTGATCTACGTGGTCAGTTAGAACGCAACAGCTACGAGATGCAGCAAATGCTGAAGCGTCAGCGAGAGTTGTTCGTTGAGTTTGATCGAGTGCGTGGCGAAATGAAAGCCGCGCCAGTAAAAGAAACTAAACCAGCGGAAACGGGTGGTAAGTACTCATCGAACGCCGATGAGCAAACGGCTTACCAAGATGCGGTGGACTTGATCCTTAAGAAACGCGACTACACTGGCGCGATCGCCGCATTCCAACAGTTCCAAAAGGACTATCCTGATTCAACTTACTCAGCGAACTCGCATTACTGGCTAGGTCAGTTGTACTTCGCTAAGAAACAGGACAAAGAGGCCGTGAAAAGCTTTGCTGCTGTGGTTTCTTACAAAGATTCCAACAAGCGTGCGGACGCATTGGTTAAGCTAGGCGATATCGCAGAGCGTAACAAAAATGACGCACAGGCGAAGAAATACTATCAGCAAGTTGTTGATGAGTACCCGGGCAGTGCCTCGGCGAAAATTGCAAGCTCTAAGCTGAAGTAATCACGCCTAATCGGTAGCAAGACAATATCAAAGGGAGCAGAGGCTCCCTTTTTGTTTTCTGTGTCCCTATCTCTTTCAATCTCTACTCTTTATCTCCCTATCTCTTTCAATCTCTACTCTTTATCTCCCTATGCCTCAATCCCCCTCAATACTTGTCTCTGTATTGCTGACCTGAGATGTAACAAGCGTTCATTCTCTACAGTTAGAATTGTTACTTACAACAAAGATATACGGCTAGACTGCTATAAATTCCGGTTACGGGTTGGTTTTTGAAAATCAACAAGGTTACAATACCCGGATTAAAGGAAGTTGCGTAGAGCAAGAGCAATGAGCCACATACTAGATAAAATCGAGACAGTTTACCCATTCCCTCCAAAACCAATCCCATTAAGCCAAGAAGAAGAAGCCGATTACATCGAGCGAATCAAAAAGCTGCTTAAAGAGAAAGACGCGGTACTTATCGCGCACTACTACACCGATCCTGAGATCCAAGCTTTGGCTGAAGAGACCGGCGGTTTTGTTGGTGATTCGCTTGAAATGGCGAAATTTGGCAACCGTCACCCAGCAAGCACACTGATCATTGGTGGTGTTCGTTTTATGGGCGAATCTGCAAAGATTCTTACGCCTGAAAAACGCATTCTGATGCCAACGCTAGAGGCAGAATGTTCTCTTGACCTCGGCTGCCCAGCAGATGAGTTCAGTGATTTCTGTGATGCACACCCTGACCATACGGTCGTGGTATACGCAAACACGTCGGCAGCGGTAAAAGCTCGTGCTGATTGGGTAGTCACATCAAGCATCGCTCTTGATATTGTTGAGCACTTAGACGCAGAAGATAAGCCAATCATTTGGGGGCCTGACCGCCATCTAGGTTCTTACATTGCGAAAAAGACAGGCGCAGACATGTTGTTATGGCATGCTGAGTGTGTGGTTCACGATGAGTTCTCTGCGGATGCATTACGTAAGATGAAGAACGTGTATCCGGATGCCGCTATTCTAGTACACCCAGAATCGCCAGCGAGTGTAGTGGAATTAGCCGATGCTGTGGGGTCTACAAGTCAGCTAATCAAAGCGGCGAAAGAGCTACCTCATCAACAAATGATCGTGGCTACAGACAAAGGTATCTTCTTTAAGATGCAGCAGTTAGTACCAGAGAAAGAGCTGATTGAAGCTCCAACGGCAGGTGCGGGTGCAACATGTCGCAGCTGTGCACACTGTCCTTGGATGGCAATGAACGGCCTTAAAGCGATTGAAAAAGCATTGAGAGAAGGTGGTGCAGAGCACGAAATCTTCGTTGATGAAGCATTACGTGTGAAATCTCTGGTCTCACTGAACCGCATGCTAGATTTCGCAGAGCAGCTTAACATGTAGTTGAAAGGCAACGCTTAGTCAGTTCTTAGACCAAAGTTTGCTACGATAAATCTCAAAAACCAGCCGAATATGGCTGGTTTTTTTGTTTTTTACAATCAATGAGTTAGTATTTAGTTATAGCAATCAGAAAGGAATCGGAAACTTATGGCTGTATGGCTAGTACTGAAAAAGTGGCTAAGTACCCATCTTTTCAAATTGAGCAACCGAAACCTTCTTGTCATTAGTGCCGCATATATCGCCATTTCATGGTTGTTGCTGGCCCTCGCGGGGGAGCACGCACTAACCGATAACTTCTCGAACTTCATTTACTACCTAATGGTCACCGCCTCTACGGTGGGCTATGGCGATCATTCACCCGTCACCGATATGGGCAAGTGGGTAGTCGTGTTGTTTATCATCCCTGGTGGTCTGAGCTTATTTGCCGCCATTTTGGGACGAGTGGCAGGAGGCGCGATCGACTATTGGCGAGCGGGAATATTGGGCAAACGGAGAGTAAGAGTGGAAAACCATATCGTATTACTGGGTTGGAATGGCGCACGTACCATGCATCTGATCCGTATGTTGCAACATGAAGAACATGGCAAGCGTCCAATCGTTTTGTGCAGTCGTTCAGACATTGAAAACCCACTGCCGGGTGAGATTGGTTTTATCAAGGTTAACAGCTACACCGATGCGCAGGAGATGAAGAATGCTAACATCACCGAAGCGAACTGTATCATTGTTGATAATCTCACCGATGACATCACCCTCTCAGCCGCCTTGTATTGTGCCTCTGTGAATCCTGATGCACACTTGCTCGCTTATTTCAAAGACGATGCTTTGGGCCGATTGTTGAGCCAGCACTGCCCGAGAGCGGAATGTATCCCAGCAGTAGGGGCAGAGATGCTTGCCAAAGCGGCGGTGGATCCGGGCTCAAGTGCACTCCATCAAGAGCTGTTGGCTTCAACACGTGGTATGACTCAGTACTCTGTGATCTACCCTGAAGATCAACCAACGACGACGGTCGAGACGATCTTTGGGTTCATTAAAAAGCACCATCAAGCGACCTTGATCGCTTTCGATCTTGGTAGTGGCATTGAGCTTAACCCAGAGCTCAGTGCTCAAGTGCCACCGAGCACTAAACTGTTTTATATTGCCGATGAGCGAATTGATGATTTCGCTTGGACTGACATGAACAAGGACAAATAATGCACATGATTGCCGACCTGTTGGCAGGTTTTCCTAACTTTCTTATCTATTTTTCCGTTTCGATTATCTTCGTACTGGCGTTCAAGTTCATCTACGTCAAACTGACGCCATACGATGAATGGCACCTGATCAAAGAAGAGAAGAACACCGCGGCTGCGGTTGCGTTAAGTGGTGCGTTCCTTGGTTATTGCTTAGCGATTGCAGGTGCGGCGACTAACTCAGTGAACATCGTCGATTTCATGGTGTGGGGCGTTGTGGCCATGCTCGCGCAAATCATTGCGTTTGGTATCGTACGTTTCATTCTTTTGCCAAAAGTCTCAGAGCGTATTGAGAATGATGAAGTGCCAGCGGGCATCGTGCTAGCGGCCGTCTCTGTCTGTGTCGGCGTGCTGAACGCGGCTTGCATGACGTACTAGGAGGAGCGATGAAACGCAGTTCTAACGTCAAACGTTCTTCCATGGACAAAAGCTTTAAAGTTGGACGAATCATTCCATTCGTTGCTTTTGGTGGCATCTTCTTTCTGGCAACGCACGAATCGAAAACGGAAGGTTACATCTACACCGACGCGGATGAGTGTAAATCGGATGCGCCAGAGTTCAGCGAACAGTGTGAAATCGCGTATCAAGAAGCGATGGCGAAAGCAGAAGAAAACGCACCACGCTATAACAATGAGTACGAGTGTGAAGACGATTTCTACGAAGACGATTGTTACTACAGCTCACGCCACCGTTCTTACGTACCGTTTGTGGGAGGATACTTCTTCAGCCGTGCAGTCAGCGGTTTAAGTGGTTACAACAAAAGCTACTATTCAGAGCCGATGTATCGCTACAAATCCAAGTATTACAACGGCGCAGGGCAGTTCTACGGCTCTTACCGTAATCAACCTACCAAGGTGGCGACGAGTAACCTAAACAAGCGAGGTGGCGGTACGATTGGCCGTGCCATGTCGCGAGGTGGATTTGGTAAAGCAGTATCAGTGAGTCGTGGCGGTTAACAGCGATGTTTCGACGAGAAATACAAGAAAGAGAAAACTGGCGTGATTTAGCACGCCAGTTTGGTTTTGGTTTCCATTCCATGTACGACCAACCCTACTGGGATGAGAGTGCTTACTATCAGTTCTCCCTTTCCCAAATCGAACAAGACATTGAAGACCCAACTGAGGAGCTTCATCAAATGTGTCTTGAAATCGTGGACGAGGTCGTACGAAGTGAGCGATTACTGACGCAATGTGCCATTCCTGAAGCCATGTGGTCCCAAGTGGCTTCCTCTTGGCAACGCAGAGAGCCATCCCTCTATTCAAGAATGGATTTTGCTTACAACGGTTCATCACCAGCAAAACTTCTAGAGAACAATGCAGATACCCCTACCTCTCTGTTTGAAACAGGCTTTTGGCAGTGGGTATGGTTAGAGGATGTGGTTAACAAAGGCCGCATCCACCAAAGTGCGGATCAGTTTAATATTCTGCAAGATTTCCTCATTGAGCGCTTCGCCGAGATCGCCAAATTGCAACCGGGGCAGACGTTGCATTTCAGTTGCTGCAAATACACCGAAGAAGACAAAGGCACAGTGCAATATCTGGAAGATTGCGCCCGTGAAGCTGGTTTAGCTACGGCGTTTGTTTTTGTCGAAGATATTGGTGTGACAGAAGAAGGGCAGTTTGTTGATGCCGATGACCGAGCTATTCGCTGGATGTTCAAACTCTACCCGTGGGAATTCATGTTCGAAGAGCAATACAGCCAGTATCTCGCAACATCGAGTGTGAACTGGTTAGAACCGATGTGGAAATCGATTCTGTCTAACAAAGCGCTATTACCGTTGCTTTGGGAGCGTTTTCCAAATCATCCTAATCTCCTGCCTGCGTATTTTGCGAACGATCCAAAAGCGAGCAGTTTGAAAGACTATGTCATCAAGCCTCTTTTTTCTCGCGAAGGCGCAAATATAGAGATCGTCAAAAATGGACAGCGTTTGGTGAAAACTCCTGGCCCGTACGAATCGAGCCAAAACATCGTCCAGCAATATCATCCGCTACCGAAATTTGGTCAGAGCCATACTTTGATTGGCAGCTGGTTAGTCAATGACAAAGCCGCCGGCATTTCTATTCGAGAAGACAGCAGTTTAGTCACGCAAGATATGGCGCGCTATATTCCACACGTTATTCTCGATTGATCAAAAAAGCTCTCCGACGTGGAGAGCTTTTCATCAAATGCAGTCTGCTTTAGGTGAGTAAAGCGTCTTACTCTTCTTCTGCTAGCATAACACCGCGCTGAGTCAGGCCACCAAGCATCATTGGCATCGCATTGAAGATCTCTTCAAACTGCTCTAAACCTTCTATGCCTTGCTCTGCAAGTGTCGCGATCGTTGTTTCTGGATCGTAAAGCATAGTAAGAGAAAGCAGAACACCACCCAGTAGAGCGCTGTCTTCGCTATCCTCAGGCATTAAGTTTTCCCAGTCATCACGAGTGATTTGCCAGCCTTGAAGTACGCCTTCACAGAAATCACGCGTGTTCGCTGAAACGATATCTTGATCATCCAGTTCACAACCTTCTGGCCATTGCCATGAACCCTCTAGAAGAGCAGGACGAGTTTGGTTCCACATTTGAATAATCTCATCAATGTACTGCTCTAGTTGTTCGCCATCAGAGAAAGGTGCGGTTTCTTCACCACCCCATAAGAACGGCAGCCACTCTTGAGGGTTTAGAACGTTTGGCGCACACGCCATCGACGTTACAAAGCCTTGAGTTTTCGCTAGGTTTAGTAGTTTTCCATCAAGTTCTGGAAGAGAAAGGATGTCTTGTAGTTTCAAAATCGAATACCATTTGTTAATGGGCTGGTTGGTTGCGCTCATATTACCAATCAATCAGCGATAAATCGATATTAGGGAATGATTCGTCTACATCTATGGAAATTCGTTCGTCACTCAGAAAAAAAAGCATTCTCGCCCTAACGCTTTATTTGTGTTTCTTTATCGCGACCATTGGCTCCGTCGTGTACCTCGTTGTTGACCCGCCAGTCCGAGAAAAGCTCGAACGTAATTTGAATTTACGCACCCAATTACTTGCATCTCAAATCGAGGGGCCATTGACCAGCTCCGTTGGATTGCTGAACAGCTTGGTTGGGTTAGGGCAAACACCAACAGCCGATATTTCACTGCAAGGCACCATTCCCCAGTTACTTGCCGTGAGTGATGACATCATCGTCAGTGGCGGTTTATGGCCAAAGCCGACACTCGAAGATGAGCGCTGGCAATACACAAGTTTATTCTTCAATAAGAACGAGCACGGCAGCTTAGATCAAATCCATTCTTACAATAACCCCGAGTCCGGTGGTTACGACAACGAGCCCTGGTATCAATCTGTGGCGAATAAGCCCGCTGGTTATGTAAGTTGGTCTGGCGTTTATATTGACACCTTTACCCAAGTTCAGATGATCACGGCTTCAGCGCCTTACTACAAAGAGGGCGTTTTCGCTGGTGTCGCCACGGTCGATTTATCCCTCGAAGCGCTATTTCAATTCATTCGCGAGCACACCAATCAATACTCTCTAGGTGTGGTGATCCGTGACGCGGATGGACAGGTCGTGATTGAGCATAACTTTCATCTCACCAAAGACATTTACATCAGTCAGCTTGAATTCGGCGCTTTCCAATGGCAAATGGACGTTGTGAATGCCAAAGTTCAAGTAGCAGAACAAGTGTTTGAGCAAGTGATGAGTGTAGAGCGGGGCATCATCCCTTTCTTATTGATCTGTGTGCTGGTGGGTTACTACCTACTGAATCGCTACATTGTGGAACCCATCGTCCGCATCGCGCAAAAAGTTGATGACTCCAAAACTGGTGGCATCATCGACATTACCTACGATAGTGAAGATGAAATCGGACACCTGATCACTAAGTTCAATGAGAAAACCGTCTACCTAGAGCAAGAGCGCATCAAAGCGCAGGCTTCCACCAATGCGAAAACGGCATTTTTGGCGACGCTATCTCATGAAATTCGAACGCCGATGAATGGTGTGTTGGGAACGGCGCAAATCCTGCTGAAAACCCAGTTAACCGACGAGCAGAGAAAACACCTCAACACCCTGTATGACTCAGGCGATCACATGATGACGTTGCTAAACGAAATCTTGGATTACTCGAAGGTTGAGCAGGGGCACATCGAGATTGATAACACCCCATTCCCAATTGATTCGATTCTGGGCAGTACCAACAGTGTCTATCACACCTTGTGTGCTGAGAAGGGTCTGCAATTCCGCGTCATTTCCAATGTGCCAGAGGGGCGTTGGTACAACAACGATAAAGCACGACTGCGCCAAGTTTTGTTCAATCTGCTCAATAATGCAGTCAAGTTCACCGACCGAGGCTATGTGGAGGTAGAACTGACAGAGTATGTTGAGGGACAGCAAACGCGCTTGCGCATTAGCGTAAAAGACACTGGCATCGGCATTAGTCCTGACGCTCAGGAACGCATCTTTAGGCCGTTTGAGCAGGCGGAGTCTTCGACCACGCGTCGATATGGCGGCACAGGCCTTGGACTCGCGATTGTTAAGCAGATTTCCGAGCACATGGGCGGTAGCATTACCGTGCAGAGCCAAGAATGCATCGGCACTAAGTTTGTGGTCGAACTTGAACTAAACCCTTGTGAAGCGGGGATATTGGAGCCTACCAGCACACACAAACTTGATTGCCAAGGTTTACGTGCGTTGATCGTTGAAGATAACCGCACCAACACCATCATCATGGAGACTTTCTTACGCTCGAAGGGTTTCGCTTGTGTTTGTGTCGAGAATGGCAAACAAGCCGTAGAGCAGGTGTCCAGTCAGAAGTTTGATTTGGTATTAATGGACAACCACATGCCAGTGCTCGATGGGGTAGGCGCAATCGCGGTGATTCGCTCTATGGATACATCCGCAAAATCTGTGTTGATCTTCGGGTGTACGGCCGATGTATTCAAAGAGACACAAGAGCGGATGCTGGATGTAGGCGCTAACCACATTATTGCAAAACCTATTGTTGAATCAGAATTGGACGATGCTTTGTATCGCCACGCTTCTATCCTCTATCAATACCAAGATAAGCAGGGGAATAAACCAGTAACACCGCACGATGTAGATGCGTTACTTTTGAACTTCTATCTAGCGTTAGATGATGGCAACCTCACTCAAGCGCTAACGACGCTGTCTTATATTCTCGATAGTGTGCAACCGAGCATGACAGAAGAGCTAAGCAGCGTTATCGAACGTATTGAAAGCCACTTACTTAAAGCCTTACCTCCTGAGCAAGAAGACATCGATCAGCTCACCATATTATTGGCAGATCAATAACCTCACACATAAAAAGGAAGTCGCTTGAACCGAGGTTCGAGCAACTTCCTTTGTTCAAGCCCATTTCTCTAACCCCACAAACTTCGCATTTACTCTGAAAATCGACCTCCAAGTAGCATAAGCCGATCTTTTTGAAATTCACTTACCGGATATTTCTCTGGTTTTCTGCGTGTTTTCGTGTGCTAAGTCGTTTATTAGTAAATAAATTACGTTTTTAAACCTCATTTTAGGTCGTTTTAAGGTGGTTTTTACTGGTTTTGGTGAAAGCTGCTACTTTTGGGCTTAAAGTTGGTTATTAATTTACAACCAAGAATTTAAAACGAAATCATAAACTGAAAATATTGTGTTTTAATGGCGCCATTAACTGCTATGTGGTTTTAAATGCAGTAAATCATTTTATAGATGTCGTTTTTAATAGTGTTTGATTTTAGAGGTTGTAAATGAAGTCTCGTGGACCATTTTGTATTCGTAACGCCGCAGCGGATACTTTTGCTATGGTGGTTTTTTGTTTTATCACAGGGATGATCATTGAGATTTTGATCTCGGGTATGACGTTCGAGCAGTCTCTGGCATCACGCACTCTGTCTATTCCAGTCAATATCGCAATTGCATGGCCTTATGGCATGTTCCGTGACTGGGTGCTACGCCAAGGCCACAAGCTTTCACCTTCATCTTTCATGAAAAACGTGTCTGATTTGGTGGCATATGTGCTATTCCAATCTCCAGTTTACGCAGGTATTTTGTTTGCGGTAGGCGCATCGACTGACCAAATCATTACAGCAGTGGCGAGTAACGCGGTTGTATCTTGTGGTATGGGTGTACTTTACGGTTACTTCCTTGACCAATGCCGCCGTTGGTTCCGAGTACCTGGCTACTATCAAGAGGCATAATTGCCCCTGTTTTATGCAATTTAGCTAGATAGTGAGCAAACAAACGCAAAAGGGCGCTTTTTTTCGTGTTTAGCCTTGACCATCAGGCACATAATCATTAAATTAGCGCCTCGTTAGCCAATGATGCTAACCACAATTTGATTCGGTGAGTTGTCCGAGTGGCTGAAGGAGCACGCCTGGAAAGTGTGTATACGGCAACGTATCGAGAGTTCTTATACGAGTCACACAGTTACTGCATATTATGCTAGTATCGAGTATCATAAAAAACAATTCGGAAGGATGGCTGAGTGGCTGAAGGCGCTCGCCTGGAAAGCGGGTATACGTTTATAGCGTATCTGGGGTTCGAATCCCCATCCTTCCGCCAAATTCAGAAAAATTAAGGGCTTACCGCGAGGTAAGCCCTTTTTTTCCTTTTCAAAACTTAGTTAAATCCTTAACTAACCGCTTCACTATAAAAAATCAATATGCAGTAAATCTACTGCGCACTGTTGACGCGAAAAGAACATATCCTATCCTTAGTGTGTATTTACTGCACATTGGTGAGTTCATGAGACCGTTAGCTAACAAACATGCGAATATCAAAACTAGTGCTTATCAAGGAAAGACACGCTATGTGTTACTTCACAGCAATCAATTGTTAGCTGACGTTTTTGATGCTTGGTCTGCACAATTAAGTAAGGAATATGCATTCAAGACAGTTGAAACATATGCATATGCAGTAGTTAATTTTTTGAATTACGTTGAAGAGCTATCAATAGAACTAGGTGGACTTGTTGGAGAAGATTTTAAACGTTGTCTGGATGGCTTTGAAAGCTACTTAGTGTATGGAGTGGATGCACCGGATGAGAAGATCTCTAAAGTTGCTCAATAGAAGTGGACCCCAAT
>NZ_JAHGAH010000719.1:0-622 GCF_030248475.1 Vibrio sp. D173a | reverse complement strand
CCTTGAACAGCAAGACAAAAGCTGGAAAGTCTGTACGGCTAAAGATGTGTGGGTCGAAGAGGTGGAAGGCGCACTTACCATTAAAGGTGAGAACGACCTTAATCTCCATCAATGGCAGCCATCAGATTCTGTGGAGCTTGATATCGCACCGTCGACTCTCGTACTTGCTAGCCCTGAAATTGGAATGCGTGACGCAATCAAACTCACACAGCAGAGTGATTATCCGATCCTATTAGTTGAAGACCAACAGCTGGTGTGTATTTTAGACGACAGTGAATTTTATAGTGCGCTAACGGGCGATTTTCAGCTCAACCATGCCGCTTAACCTGCCTAACGGATAGATTAGAGAGCTAGCTTGGGCTCTCTAATTCTCGTCACCGCTATACATCAATTGCTCTCTTACAGCGTGTGATTTAACAAAAGTGCCGTGCTGCGCAGGTTTAGAGTTTGAGAAAAGATTGAGAATAGTATGAACATAAGTACAATGCGGAAAAATCAATGAAGTAATCTCTCAATTTACAGTGTAATTTCCATCATGCTGCCGTCATTAAGGCGATGGTTTTTGTGGCACTGTAAACTCACTCACAGCATATAAGTACAAAGGTCTGCATCTTGGACAAAC
>NZ_JAHGAH010000718.1:0-706 GCF_030248475.1 Vibrio sp. D173a | reverse complement strand
TGCCCTTCTTTAGCCAAGTACCAAGCACTGGTTAATCCAATCACGCCACTACCAATAACCATCACTTCCATTGCTCTGCCTCTGTCTATCGCAACATTTTCGTAACTTTGAGACACTTTATGAAGCGCATGTTGACTTAACAAGCTTACAAGTGTTGACTATAAATCAATTCGAGAGGTTTAACGCTTAGCACATGGGTAGCGTGTTACATTTTTGAAGAGTTATGACGAATAAACAAGCACTCATAAGTAAAAAGCACCGCTGAACAAACGTTATTCAGCGGTGCTTTTTAATTCAAACCTTCGTTATCGAGCTAACGAGCGGGTTATCTATGCCGATACAGCAGCATCAAGAACTAAGTTCGGTCGGATAAGCTCATAAAGACAATCTAATTCTTCACCAGAGCGAAATCTTCGCTGAATCATTCCAGCAGCCATATGCGGATGACCGCCACCAAAGCCAATGCCTTTGTCGTTCAAAGAACGTTTAATGATTTTGGCGACATTATTCTCAGAGCATTCGGAGCGAAGTGAAATAAACGTCTTGTCACTGGTTCGTGCTGTCAGTACAACAATATCCAACTCATCGACACTCAAAAGAAAATCGCCCAACACACCCAACATGTTCTTTGGACACCCTTCCGGTAGCACAGCGAAGCCGGCATTCTTCTATCGTCGCATGCTCGCAAGCATCGAATTGAAAAGTT
>NZ_JAHGAH010000717.1:0-799 GCF_030248475.1 Vibrio sp. D173a | reverse complement strand
CAGTAAAGCCGCTCAGCAAGAGTTTGAAGATCATGTGAGCTTGGAAAAAGAGGTGGTTGAATGCCACAACATTACCGGTGCGAACGAGTACTTGTTGAGGGTCGAAACCCAAGATTTGCCTAGCTATAAAAAGTTTCATGCGGATGTGCTCGGTGAATGTCCTCAAGTCCAGTCCATTACGACCATGGTGGTGATGGACACACCAAAAGATGAACGATAACCGAATCAATATATAAAGAGACTCATGTGTTAAATACTAACCAATTACTTCTGTTCCTCGATGTGGTTCAGCAAGGATCATTCAGTAAAGCGGCAAGCTTGCACGATATGGATAATTCCTCCTTATCTAAACAGATCAAACGGTTAGAGTCTGATCTCGGTGTTCAGTTACTCAATCGATCCACTCGATCGTTTTCACTGACGTCGGCGGGTGAGGAGATCTTAGGTCAAGCGAGAGTGCTCCAAGATACCTTGAGTCAAATTCAAGGCATTGCAGATTCTTATCAATCAGAGCCCAAAGGGGTGCTACGCATTACCTCACCGATCTATTTCGGTCAGCAGTATTTGCAGCCTATCGTGACGCAGTTCATGCGTAAGTATCCGGATGTGCAAATTGTTCTTTCTCTGGATGATAAGATCGCCAACATCATTGCTGGGAAAATCGTTATTGCCTTTCGTTTCAGTAAGCTACTGGAATCAAACCTTATTGCGAAGAAGATTGCGGATAGCCACTTTATGCTGGTGGCTTCGCATGATTTTATTGCTGAACATTGTGAGCCACAAACCCCACAAGATTTGT
>NZ_JAHGAH010000716.1:0-1737 GCF_030248475.1 Vibrio sp. D173a | reverse complement strand
AAGTTTATCTATGATGGGAAGTTATCCGGCCTCTTTAAATCTTTAGAAAATATATACGATGTATCGGTCAAATTTTACGATGACCAATACGTGGTGTCACGCTGCAGTATGGAGAATATTCCGCTTGCAGGCCTGTTATCGTCAATGGAAGCGAGTTTAGAAACGGCATCTAACTCGGCAGGTGGTAGTGGTTCTTTCTCTGGTTCGATGGATCTGTCTTATGACCTTAAAGCCTCTTTAATGGAAGAGGTAGAGATGTTGCTTTCTGAAGAAGGCATCGTTAGAGCCAACAATACAACGGGTTCATTGTTGGTTGTTGAAAGGCCATCTTATCTTAGACAAGTTAAAAGGCTCGTTGATGATTACAACCAAGTATTAGAACAACAAATTTTATTGTTAGTGACTGTTCTTCGCTATGGAGACAACGATGTTAATAAACTGGGTTTGGATTGGGACTCTATAATTACGAGCGGATCGACGTCGATAATTCCATCCTCCTCATTTAGCGATAATATCGCAGGCCTTGATCTAGGCTTTAAAAAAGATGGTTCTTCAACAACCGACTTAATATTGCGCAGTTATTTCAACAACACGCATTCACTACTTTCTACTAAAGCGGACCTATTGACCCAAAATGGTGTACCCACACCGCTAAGTATTGCTAAAGAGCAAAGTTATATTTCAACCGTAACAACGGAATATGACAAAGACTTGGATAGGGAGATTCGTGAAGTCGGGACCGATGTAATCAATGAGGGCTTTAACATGATGTTCAAGGCTTTGGCGGTTAACGACAAAATATCGGTTACCACCCACATCACTCAAAATGAGTTAGTCGGGTTGACGGAAGACCAAGGTATTACACTACCGACCGTATTCAATCGCCAGTTTTTACAATCCTTTCGTGTAAATAGTGGTGATGTAATTCTACTCGCTGGATATGAAGAGAACAGCGCAAGAACCAGTGACAGTTCAGCGGCACCAGGAACCATTATCTTTGGTGGCTCTAACAACCGAGACCTAGACCGCAGCAAGATAGTTATTTTGATCGAACCAAGGGTGATATAGGAAAAATTATGAAACTCGCAAATCTATGCATACTGTTATCAGCCTTGTCTGCTGGCACTCATGGACAGTCTGCTGAAAATCTTTATACAGTAGTCAGTGGTGACACTGCGTCTCAGGTAGCATTTAATCATCAGCTGACTTTGTCCCAATTCGCCAGCCAGAATCCCCACTGGGTTGAGAGTGTAAAAAGCAATCTAGACAAGCTATTTATCGGCACTAAGGTAGATGTCTCTTTACCAAGTCATGGTAATGATAAACAACCTATTTCCGAGGAGAAAGCCGATCTCGACATCGCTGGAGAGGGAAGTCAGGCAGTAGAAATTGTCTCGAGTGAAGAGCTAAATCACTATATGAAATATACCGTAGTGAGCGGAGACACGGCATCTGAGGTTGCATACTCCCACCAAATGACCTTGCAGCAACTGACGGATGAGAATATGGCTTGGGTTGAGCAAGTAGGTGGTAATATTGACCTATTACCTATTGGTACACGACTCAATGTTATATCCCAAAAATTAGCGCCGCCTGTCGCAAAGAGCACGCTAAACGAGATAACAGGCGATGCGAAACAAAAAGTAGAAGCGGAAGAGCCAGTATTTCAAGATACACCGTCCGTTCCAGGTAAGAAAAGTAACGGTAAGACGAGCAAAACAGCTGAACTCAATCAAG
>NZ_JAHGAH010000715.1:0-705 GCF_030248475.1 Vibrio sp. D173a | reverse complement strand
AACGATTTGCTTGTTCACCTTTTTGGACTGCTGAGCAGCCACCGCAGACTGATAAAACGCTAGCCCTCTCAGCATGGGTTCACCGCCATGCCAAATGAAATCGACCTGTGTAGCCTGAGCGGGTTGCGCCTCAATGTGCGAGTGGACGATCTGCTCCATCATGCTCTGTGGCATCGATGATCGCTTGTCGACATCTTGTCTGTTTAAGTAGTAGCAATAGCTGCAATCAAGATTACATTGCGCCCCTTCTGCTTTGATGAATAGACTGAAAGGATGAGTTGATGCGTTCATATTGCCCCCTTAATTTTGGGTCAACATATCAACCGCCAATCGTGCAAACAATAGTCCCTCGCGACGTCTCACTTCCGCACTGGTTTACCGCTACTTTCTCGACATTAAATTACAATCAAAAACAACAACTTAAACAACAAAAGTGACGTATTAACAATCTTAATATCGGCTATTACACTCCTTAATCACACTTCCTCTTATGCTCTGCACCATAGACTTCCAACAATATAGTGTAAGAAAAAGGTACTGGCCACTTTGGTGTGCTCTTTGTCCAGTGTGGTGGCGATGCCGTCTTTTGCTGAGCAACCTGCTACGCCAGAAGAGGAGCTTGCTTACAACTTAGGTGTACAAGCATTCATTTATGGTACTGGCCCTCTCACGGTTGCTGCTGTCAGACAAACCACCACCTCGGTC
>NZ_JAHGAH010000714.1:0-598 GCF_030248475.1 Vibrio sp. D173a | reverse complement strand
GACTCAACGATTGTTTCCTGCTCGTAGACCACTGCTTTTGATGCGCACTGACTTTATGGATGACCGAGACCACGGTGCCAAAGTGGTGGAATTCAACGGCATTGCCGCTGGTATGGGCCCCTTTGGTCAAAAAGCGACAGAGTTGCATGCGTTTTTACAAAACCAATGGCCACAGCATTTCTCGTCGTGGTTAGAAGCGCCGTCGGCTGTTCCCGCTGAAAATAGAGGGTTGGAACAAATGGCGTTGGGGATTGCGAAAGCGGCGCAAAAGGTCAAACACCATTTTGGTGAGTCGGGAAAACCGACATTTTTGATGGTTGTGCAGAACAACGAAGACAACGTCTACGATCAACACTTATTGGAGTTAGAGCTTCAGAAATTGGGTGTGAGAACGGTGCGTCGCACGTTTGAGCAACTGAGTTGCCAACTCAGCAGTGGTCGTGGTCAGCGCTTAGAACTTAAAGACGTGGGTGGCGTTGATGTGGTTTATTTGAGGGCTGGGTACCAATACGCCGATTACTGGATTCCTGAACTCAATGAAGACGTATGTTGCCAAACGCTCAGTCAAACTCGCCTGTTTATAGAGCAACACTATGTG
>NZ_JAHGAH010000713.1:0-1023 GCF_030248475.1 Vibrio sp. D173a | reverse complement strand
GGACTCATGTATCAACGCCGTGGTGTTGGTTGAGTCTAGATCCTCGCTCACCCCATAGACAGTTTTCTTTCGTCGCTGTTGTGCCAGCTCTTTTAGCCTACGGTAGGCAAAACGGAATATTTCTGCTTCTGACACCTTACAACCAACCTGCCATTTGGCAATGAGTTCGGTGAGGTTCTCGCTTTGTATACGTGCATCGTCGGTTGAAATCACGAGTTTCTACCCCACGGACTCATTTGAGGGAAGAACCTCTTCGGCAGAACGACTCTCGCCATTATTGATGTCTCCATATGATTGCTCCGGCGGTGAGCTTATTGGCTCGGCCAGAGTTAGTGGGTTCTCATTTATCGTAATGTCACTGGCAAATTGGATTAAAGAGGAAGGCTGCTCACTGATCTTAAATTCGCCAAAAGAACGAGAGGGACAAACTCTAATATTGTGCTTAAATTGTGACGCTCTTGAGCATTATCGTCTACGACAAGCAGTTTTGACAAACCTTGCATAAGTAGGATGTATTGCCTTTATTATTGGTGTGATGCGGAAAACATTAAGCAACGTAATCTATAAAACGGAAAAAAGTATCATTGATAAGATTAACGATAGACAAATTATGAAAATCAGCAACGAAAAAAAGCCATTAGGCTATCTAATGGCTTCTATTTTATTTGATTAAAAAAATAAGGCAACCAACCAATTAGCTCATGTGAGCTTGGTTAGAACTTTGAAATATCTCTAAATACCCACTTCAGCAGAGGTTAAATTGTGATATTCATTCGGGATCTGGTCCCATGGGCTCTTAATCTCGCGGATGATATCAATCACATCGTCGATCGGTTGAGGATCATTTTTGTGATTCGCCGCAGAAATTTGCGTGATCATAAACTCGTAAAGTTGATCTAGGTTTTTCGCAATGTCACCGCCATCGTCCATTGATAGACAGCTACGAAGGCTAATAATGATGTCTAAAGCCTTACCAAGACGCTCACCCTTCACAGGAATGTTACCCGCTTGCATCGCCGCCTT
>NZ_JAHGAH010000712.1:0-827 GCF_030248475.1 Vibrio sp. D173a | reverse complement strand
TGCAGCTTAGTCGCCATACCACCCGTGCCTAGCGTTGTACCACTGCCACCTGCGATTTTGCGCAGAGTATCATCAATGGTCTTGACCTCTTTGATCAACTCGGCATTTGGGTCTTTGCGAGGATCGGCGGTAAAGAGACCTTTTTGGTCCGTCAGAAGCAGCGGTTTGTCTGCACCACACAAAATACCGACTAAAGCCGACAAGTTATCGTTGTCGCCTACTTTAATCTCGTTGGTCGCTACCGCATCGTTCTCATTAACGATTGGGATAATGTCGTTATCCACCAGCGCATTAATGGTATCACGTGCGTTTAAGAAGCGTTCACGGTCGTCAAGATCAGCACGCGTTAATAGCATTTGACCAATCTTGATGCCGTAGATAGCAAACAAAGACTCCCACACTTGAATCAACTGGCTCTGCCCAACTGCGGCAAGAAGTTGCTTGCTTGCCATTGAGTTGGGTAGTGCGGGGTAACCAAGGTGCTCACGTCCAGCTGCGATTGCGCCAGACGAAACCATAACCACAGAGTGGCCTTGTTTTTTAAGTTCTGCACACTGACGCACAAGCTCTACCATGTGAGCTCTGTCTCGCGCCAATGTACCACCAGTTGAGACACTGGTACCCAGTTTAACAACCACAGTCTTAGGCTGTGTTGCTGTCCCGCTTTGATGATTAGTTGTCATGAAGTCTTTATATGAATAAAACAAATAAGAGGTGATGTTTTAGCAATCAAAACAGGAATTCACAAGTAGAAAAGGTGCGAAATCGCACCTTTTTACTTTATAGAGAGGAGTAACCTTTAAAATTAAACAAATTCGACAGAAGCT
>NZ_JAHGAH010000711.1:0-924 GCF_030248475.1 Vibrio sp. D173a | reverse complement strand
ACTAGCGCCTTAATATCAGATTTAACGGAGGTTTGTTTTACCTCTGGTTGCTCTTTTGGCTGAGCCAACGTGGTTGCAACCAATAGCGCGCCCATTAGCGTTAGAGTAATGAAGATGCTGTGCCAACCAAAGTTATCCGCTAGAAGCACACCCAGTTGAGGCGCTAGTGCAGGAGATAGCGCTACCAAAGGCATGATGGTTGCAAAAATTTGTTGGCTGCTGCTTTGTGAATAGCGCTTGATTACCATCGCTTGCCAGATCACAGCAGGTGCACACACACCGATTGCTTGGATAAAGCGTAGTGTCAGTGGTTGCCAAACCTCGGTACTGAAAGCCAGACCAAACGATGCTGCCGTAAACAGAACTAGACCGACAGCCAGTGTGTTGCGGTGACCGTATTTGTCACTGGCAAGGCCCCAAATAAGTTGACCTATTGCCATGCCGCCAAGGAATACCGTTAGAGACAGGGCAATCTGCTCTGGGCCAGTTGCAAAGTCGATCTCCATTGCCTTAAATGCAGGTAGATACATATCGGTCGCGATGAAACCTAGCATGGACAGAACTGCAAGGTAGGTCAGCTGAAACTTAGAAATATTCATAAAATGCCATTAAGCTGTTGTAGTGATGTATTTATCATCAAAATTATTGTTTGTTGTTGGGTGACGTCATGCCCGTTTTATGTACGCTGACATTCTATTTTTCTGCTTTGTTAAAATAAAACGCTAAAATATGTGGTTATCAATCAAAAAAATTGAAGGCTTATGTTCTCTAAATCATCGTTAGAAATGCTCGACACTGTGGCTCGGTTGGGAAGTTTTACGGCTGCTGCTGAACAACTGCACAAGGTGCCATCAGCGATCAGCTACGGGGTTCGTCAGATAGAGCAAGAACTTGGTGTGCTGTTGTTTAAGCGCCTGCCGAGAA
>NZ_JAHGAH010000710.1:0-725 GCF_030248475.1 Vibrio sp. D173a | reverse complement strand
TCATGAGGGCTACTCTGCGGATCCATTAGAAGAGCAAGATAATGCGATTCCGGGACTGCTGCATAAATACAAGAACCGCGCGTTAATGATCGTCAAGGGTGGCTGCGCGGTAAACTGCCGTTACTGCTTTCGTCGCCACTTTCCTTATCAGGACAACAAGGGCTCTAAATCGGTTTGGCAGACCACTCTTGATTACGTGGCTCAGCACCCTGAAATAAACGAGGTGTTACTCTCTGGTGGTGACCCGTTGATGGCCAAAGACAGCGAACTCGATTGGTTGATTAAGGCGATCGAGTCCATTCCTCATATCAAGACAGTCCGTATCCACAGCCGCTTACCAGTGGTGATCCCTGCACGCATTACGGAGGAGCTGTGCCAAACGCTCAGCAACACTCGTCTTAATGTCGTTGTGGTAAACCATATCAATCACTTACCCTACTCAACCAAGGCGTGATGCTGAAAGGCGTGAATAATTGCGTTAACTCTTGGAAAAATCTAAGTGAAAGTCTATTCGATGCCGGTGTTTTACCTTACTATATGCATGTACTTGATAAGGTACAGGGCGCGGCGCATTTTTACATTTCCGATCAGGAAGCCAAACAGCATATGCAAGGCTTGATGTCTGAGGTTTCTGGGTATCTCGTCCCTAAACTGACTCGTGAAATTGGCGGCCGCAGCAGCAAGACACCACTCGATCTCCACTTAGAATAAGACGTTACCGAAAT